>JAZSIT010000151.1:0-15437 GCA_045533895.1 Eubacteriales bacterium | reverse complement strand
ATGCATAGATAATAAGTTAAACCGTGCCAAATAACTTTTTTTAGTTTAAATGTATCGGGGCATTTGGGTTGATGCATGTTGTTTACATTAAATATTTTTATATTTCCTGCATCATCGGCGAATCTCTGCAAAACACGTATTTTGTAACGTGAAAAATCACCTTCTATGATATGCTTTCTAAGGTCTTCTACAGAAAGAAACTCGAGTTTACCGGGGCTTGTGTCTGGAGGAACATCTATAAACGTCATATAATAATCTTCACCGGAACGAAAAACCACATGCGTATCTGTTCTTACCAAAACCTCATCTATAGGCAAAGAACTGATATCGTCGGACGGTTCAGCAGTGTCTTTGCAACCCGTAAGAAGCGCAAAAACAAAAGCCAAAATAAGACAAAGTGTTTTTTTCATCATAGTCAATTTCCCTCAATTAGCAAATTAGCAATTAATCCTTCTAACTCATTTTCGCTATCCCCAAAAAGGGGTGTTAATTGCGCAAGAGCAGAGGATAATCAAGGGGGATAACAAGTATAGTTTTGTTTTTCATAAAAGTTAACTCCGTTTCAACAGATAAGAGCAGTTTTTGCCTCTTCACTATATAAATGTCTGAAAACGGGGGAAACATCTATAAAATTTTTGAAAAAATAAAAAAATTTTTTATTTACAATAATATTTTACCATACACTTCCTCGGGTGTCAATTAACAAACTGTAAACAAGCGAAGCAAAAAGGGTTGGGGTATCGTTCAAAAAGTTGGTCACACCGTCTTGACTTTTACGCGGGAATGGTAGTATAATAACTCTGTCCCGATATATAATAATTCAGGAGGATATAACACTAATGAAAAGAACTTTGGCTTTAATAATGCTTGTGCTTATGCTTGCTGTATCCCTTGCTGCCTGCAACGACCCTGCAGACACCTCCAAAACAGACGCAAGCGATACCAGCGTTGACGAATTGGTGGCAGATGTACCTGACGTTGATTACAACGGCAAAGAGATAATCTTCCTTACCGCAGGCGTTAACCAGACCGCAAACTCCGAAATAGTTTATAACGAATACGGCGCAGATGACGAAAACCAGATGGCTGCTGTTGTTAACGATGCACTTCGTGAAAGAATGAACGTTGTTGCAGAGCAGATCGGCGTCACTATTACCGAGCAGTATATTTACGACGGCAAGCGTTACAACGGCGCTATGATTCAGTACATACAGACTGATATCGCCAACGGCGCTCGCTCCTTCCACGTAGCAGTTCCCTGTCTTTACGACTGTGCTACTCTTGCGGCAGAGGGTATGCTTGTTGACCTTCTCGGCGGCGAAGTGCCTTATCTTGATATGTCCAAACCCTGGTGGGACCAGTCCTTTAACGAGGAAATGACCCTTGGCGGCGCTTTGTACTTTACCATCGGTGATATTGGTCTTACCAACAAGGATGCTACTCCCTGCATTGCATTTAACAAGGACCTTATCGAAGAATACAGCCTTGATAACCCTTACGATCTCGTTGACAATATGGCTTGGACTATTGATAAGGTTATTGAAATGTCCAAGGCTATCAAGCAGGACCTTAACGAGGACGGCAAGATAGATTATCAGGATCAGTTCGGCTACGGCGGACAGTACGACGATATGTGGTTTATGTTCTACGGCTCCGGCGAGCGTACCGCTTCTATCGGCGCGGACGGTTGGCCCATGATCTCTGTTTATACCGAGCGTTCTACCGGCGTTATCGAAAATATCCTTGAGCTTATGCAGAACAAGGAATACTATGTTTGCGCTAACGATTACTTCGGCGTAGCACAGTGGCCCGCAGAACTGGTTACCGCAGCTTTCGTAGAAGGCAGATCTATATTCAATCTTTCTGCTGCCGCTACTACCGATTCTTACCGTGAGATGGAAGACGATTTCGGTCTTGTGCCCATTCCTCTTTACGAAGAAGGTCAGGACAGATATTACTCCATGGTTAACCCCTGGACAAGTAACGCCTTCTGTATTCCTATCGGTATGGATTCCGACGAGCTTGAAATGACAGGTATCACCCTTGAAGTTATGGGTGCTTTCTCCAAGAAGACTCTGGCCGTTGCATACTATGACGTTGCACTTCAGTACCAAAAGACCCGTGATGATGATACCGTAAGAATGCTTGATATCATCTTCGAATCTCGTGGATGCGATATCGGTATGATCTACAAGTGGGGCGGTATGGATACCATGCTTCAGGATCTTATCACCAAGCCTGCAGGCTCCTTTACCTCTACTTATGATTCTATCAAAGACAAAGCCCAGTCCGATATGGAAGCTACTATAGACTTCTACAAGAGTCAGATGAAATAAAAACAAATATTTAACATCCGCAGAACCCTCTGCGGATGTTTTATCCCTGTAAGAAAGAGCGTATTTTTATGAACAGAAAATTCCGGCTTTCCGCCGCTTTGGATATTGACGATCTGCTTATGGAGTGCGTGCCTCACGCCATCCGTCTGGCAAACGAAAAATATAATTTCGACCCGCCCTTAACTGTTTACGAGGTTGACCGTTGGGGGAAACTGGGCACCCGCGCAGACGTAATATTCGAGTTTTTTAACGACCCCGAATTTTACCGCACCCAGCCGGTTATACGCGGCGCAAAGGAGTTTGTCCGTAAGCTTTCAAAAATATGCGAGGTGTTTGTGTCTACCTCGGTGTACCCCGAGTACATGAGCATACGGGCGCAGCGCATTATGGAGGAGTTTCCCGAAATCCCTGCCGACCATATATATATGGGCTCCCGCAAGGACAAAATAGACGTGGATATTCTTTTTGACGACGGAATGCACAACGTGTTCCGCTCCAACGCCGCATATCCCATACTTATGCGCCGCCCTTGGAACAAGGACGCCACGGGAATGCTGGCGGTAAACACCTATGATGAGTTTTTGAAGCTGGTGGAGGTTATTGCGGACAGCTATAATCCTTCCCGCAAGGTAAAATCCAAATACAAAAACGGTATCGTGGTGCTTGTGGGTCCTTCGGGAAGCGGAAAAAGCGGTGTTGCGCAGGAGATATTGAGTATATCCGATGATTTTGAAAAGCTTATAAGCTATACTACCGACCAAACTGTCGAAATACACGGCGATGATTGGTACCACTATATTTCCGTTGACGAATTCCGCGAAAGAAGCGCGCGGGGCGAAATGTTTGAATCCACCGTTTACGCGGGCCATTACTACGGCTCCTGCAAGGAGGATGTGGAGAAAATACTCGCCAAGGGAAAACACGTGCTCACCGTAATGGATATCTGCGGCGCAATGGCGTTAAAAACACATTTTTCCAAGGTGACCACCGTGTTTATCAAGCGGGACAAGCGCACCCTTGTTGAAAATTTGTTGGATAAGCCTCTGGATAAAGAGGAGAAAATCCGCCGCCTGCTCTCTCTTGAATATGAGCAGAAAAACGCGGAGATCTGCGATTACACTGTCAACGTTACCGACTATGCTTCCGCCGCACGGGAGATAATATCCGGCACAAAGTAACATAATGCCAAACGCCCTGTTAAAAGGGCGTTATTTTTTGCAAAAAATATGTGTTTTGTGTGGATTTTTCAATTAATGTATGTTATAATTTACTGTGTATAACTTTTGATTATTGTGTGAAAAAGGAGATGTTACCGCTTGGAATTGCAAAAAGCCTTTTTGTGGAAGCGTGTGGCGGCAGGCGTGCTGGATCTTATTCTTACGTCTGTGGTCGCCGTGGGATTTGCTTTGCTGCTTTCCTATTTGCTGGGGTATGATAATTACAGCAAGACCATGAACGATGCTTATGCAAAATATGAAGCGGAATACGGCATCGACTTTAATATAACCGAGGAATCCTATACAGCCCTTTCCGAGGAAGAGAAAAAAGCCTATGACGATGCGCAGCAGGCGCTTATAAATGACGAGCCGGTTATGAAAGCCTACAATATGATGCTTACTCTGTCTGTGCTCATAACCACCTTTGGTATACTTCTGGGTGTAATGCTGGTGGAATTTGCGGTGCCCCTTCTCTTCGGCAACGGTCAGACGTTGGGCAAAAAGGTCTTCGGAATAGGTCTTGTGCGGCAGGACAGCGTGAAAATAAGCACTCTTCAGCTTTTTGTCCGCACCTTACTGGGTAAATATACTATCGAAACAATGGTGCCCGTGTTCATATTGCTTATGATGTTCTGGGGAACTATCGGAATAATAGGCCCCGTGGTTATAATCGGAATTCTCGCGGCAGAGGTAATCTGTATATTCGTATCCCAAACAGTCTCGCTTATACACGATGCTTTGGCGGGAACGGTGGCGGTAGACCTCACCTCGCAGCGCGTGTTTGAGAGCGAGGAAGCCCTTATCGAGTACAAGAAAAAGCTCCATGCCGAGCAAGCGGCAAAACAAGCATATTAGAAAATAATAAAATTAACATATTGCGCGGAGCGTTTGGATGCAGAAGGAATTTTAACGAGCGTGCTGTAGTAATCTACAGCTAGCGAAGTTAAAATTTCTACAAAAACGCAAATGAATTAAAATTGAAAGAAATCCTGTAAGGATTTCTACCAATAAAAAGATTACGCACGGACGGTCGAGGGCACCCGCCCCTACGGTTATCAAGACATTTTAGTGTGTGCGTTTTTGGTTCTGCGCCGAATGAACGCGCAAGGAGGATGGCTTATGAAAGTTGTACTGCAAAATTTAACAAAAATTTTCCCCAGCCGCGATAAAAAGGCGGGTAAAGAGGTGGTCGCCGTAAACGACTTTACCTTCGAGATACCCGATGGAAAGCTTATCGGTCTGTTGGGTCCCTCCGGCTGCGGTAAAAGTACCACGCTGTATATGATAAGCGGACTGCAAAAGCCCACAAGCGGCAAGATCTTCTTCGGGGAGGACGACGTCACCACCCTTCCCACCGAAAACAGAGGGGTTGGTCTGGTGTTCCAGAACTATGCCCTTTATCCTCACATGACGGTGAAGCAAAACATACTTTTCCCTCTGCAAAACCTCAAAGGTGCAGATAAGCTCAGCAAAAACGAAATGCTTGACAGAGCTCTCAACGCCGCAAAGCTTGTTCAGATAGACGAGCTTATGGAAAGAAAGCCCAGCGAGCTTTCCGGCGGTCAGCAGCAGCGCGTGGCTATTGCAAGAGCACTTGTAAAAATGCCCAGAGTTTTGCTTTTGGACGAGCCTCTTTCTAACCTCGATGCACGTCTCCGTCTTCAGACCAGAGAAGAGATCCGCCGTATCCAGAGAGAAACCGGCATTACCACCATCTTTGTTACTCACGACCAGGAAGAGGCAATGTCTATTTCCGATATGATTGTTGTTATGAAGCTTGGCGTGGTTCAGCAGATCGGCGCACCTCAGGACGTTTACGATAACCCTGTAAACCTGTTTGTTGCAAAGTTCTTGGGTACTCCTCCCATCAACGTATTTAACGGAAGTGTTAAGGGCGGCAAGCTTTATCTCGGAGAAGACTGCGTGCTTGACGTTCCCGGCGTTGAGGATAAGGACGTCTTTGTCGGCATCCGTCCCGAAGGCTTTAACCTTGACCAAAACGGTCCTATGTGCTGTAAGCTCAACAGCGTAGAGGTTATGGGACGCGACGTTTCTATCGTTTCCGAAAACTCCGCCTCTGTAAACCCCACCATTCGTTCTATTATTAATGCAGACAACAAGGTAATCCCCGGCAGCACCGAGGTAAGATATACTCTTAAGCCTCATAAGGTATTCATCTTCGACAAAGAGACCGAAGAAAGAATTAATTTTGAGGTGAAGTAATGGTTGACAGCAAGCATCAATGGAAAGCCTGGCTGTATCTTTCACCGGCAATACTGTTGCTTTTGGTGTTTACTGTCTGGCCTATAATCAACACCGTAAGAATGGCGTTTCTTGACGGATACCGCGCTTCCCAAGCTATGTCGGGCACCGTATATACTTTAGGTATCGAAAACTTTATAAAGGTGTTGGAGTATAAAAACTTCCTCACCTGCCTTAAAAATACGGTTATTCTTTGCGTTGCCACCGTTCCCGTTTCAACCATGCTGGCATTGCTTATAGCAGTTGCTCTTAATTCAATAAAGCCTCTGCAAAAGACCTTGCAGACCATTTTCTTCCTGCCTTACGTTACAAATTCCATAGCTATCGGCATGGTTTTCGCCGCAATGTTCAATATTATCGGTCTCCGCGCCAGCGGCGATATTGCGGATTCATGGGGTATTATAAACAACGTAATAACCTTTTTCGGCTTTGACCCTATTAACTGGATAAACGTAGGCTCGTCATACGTCGCTAATATGACGGTTATGATAGTTTACATTGTGTGGAACGCACTGCCCTTTAAGATACTGGTCCTTTTGGGCGGTTTGCAAAGCGTTAACAAGCAGTATTACGAAGCTGCCCGTGTTGACGGTACATCCAGAAGAAGAATTTTCACCCGTATTACCGTTCCTCTCCTTTCTCCCATGATAGCATACGTGGTTATCACCGGATTTATCGGCGGATTCAAGGAATATTCAAGCATTATCGGCATATTCGGCGAAAAAATGGGCCCCGCCAACGATGCGGGCAGACTTAATACCATGGTCGGCTTTGTCTACGATTCCCTTTCTTCCAGACACGAAGGACGTGCTTCCGCCGCCGCACTTATTTTGTTCGTCATCATTTTGATTGTAACCATGATCAATCTGCGTGTCAGCAAAAAGAGAGTTCATTATTAAGGGGGTGCGGAAAATGGAAGATAAAAATTTAGTCACCATGCAGGCTAAGGATATGAAGCAGGTATCTATCGTACAGCGTATTGTAAAGATATTTGTAAAAGCCGGTACTTATCTGTTCCTTTCCGTAATGGCGCTCATAGTTTTGTTCCCCTTTTATTGGATGATAATTTCATCTCTCAAAAGTTTATCGGAATACCGTCAGGCAATTCCCACTTTGTGGCCCAGAACTATTGTTTTTGCTAACTATGTAGATGCGTTTACCACAGGTAAACTGGGAACACTGTTCCTCAATACCCTGTTTGTAGGCGTTGTTTCCACTGTTTTAAGCCTTATCATCACCGTCCTTTGCGCCTTTGCCTTTGCACGTCTTGAATTCAAGGGTAAGGACCTTATGTTCGGCGCAATGCTGGCTACTATGATGATACCCGGTGAGTTGTTTACTATCACCAACTATATCACCGTAAACAGACTGGGCTGGATGCACACCTTTACAGCTCTAATCGTTCCGTTCCTTGTAAGTGTGTTTTATATTTATCTGCTAAGGCAGAATTTCTTGCAAATACCAAACGAACTGTATCTCGCCGCCAAGGTTGACGGCACCAGCGACCTTAAATATCTGTGGAAGGTTATGATTCCTCTTGCCCTTCCCACCCTTATATCAATAACCATTCTTAAGATGATGGGCGCGTGGAACACCTATATCTGGCCAAACCTTGTTGCCAACGATGAAGCCCACAGGCTTATCACCAACGGTCTCCGTACCGCCTTTGCCGATGTTTCGGGCGAAGTCAACTATCCCGTTCAGATGGCGGCGGTTGCCATCGTTTCCGCACCGCTGTTCCTTGTATTTATTTTCCTGCGTAAGTATATTATGTCAGGCGTAAGCAGAAGCGGCATAAAGGGATAAAAAGATACCCCAAGAAAGGTTTTTAGATAAGTAGGGGCGATTCACGAATCGCCCGCTACAGACAGAATGAAATACCGTAAAAACGCTTTCTCGGGGACCCCAAAAAAAGATACCCCTAAAATCCTCACGGATTTTTGGGGAACCCCGAAATACCCCTACAGACAGAAAATTTCGATTAAAAACACTTTCGCGGGGACCCCGAAAAAAGATACCCCTAAAAACACCACAGCGCACAAAAAAATAAATAATATAAAAGCTTTTTCAAAAACGAAAGGAAAAACAGTATGAGCAAAAAGATTCTGTCCTTTATTTTGGTATTCGTAATGCTATTCGGCGTTATGGCACTTACCGGCTGTAACAACAATTCCGGCAATGCAGAACCCAACTTTGTGGTTCCCGAAGCAGGCTTTAACATGGATGAGGCCGTTACCATCACCTTTACCCATACCATGGGCGCAAAACTTCAGGAAGTTCTCAATTACCACATTGCAGAATTCAACAAGCTTTATCCCAATATCACCGTTACCCACCTTTCCGCAGGCGGCTGGGGTGATATCAACGGTCAGATCAATACCGAGATCACCGGCGGCACCCAGCCCAATATCGTATATTGCTATCCCGACCACGTTGCAACCTATAACCTTGCAAAAGCTGTTGTAACCCTCGATGACCTTATTGCCAGCGAATCCAAGGTTACTCTTGCAGACGGCACCGAAACTATCCTCGGTCTCACCGCAGAGCAAAAGGCTGATTTTATTGAAAGCTACTATAACGAAGGTGCAGTTTTCGGCGATGGACTTATGTACACCATGCCCCTTAACAAGTCCTGCGAAGTTCTGTATTACGATAAGACCTTCTTCACCGAACACGACCTTAAGGTTCCTACCACTTGGGAAGAAATGGCACAGGTTTGCGAGCAGATCAAGGCAATCGACCCCGATTGTTATCCTCTCGGCTATGACGCAGAGGACAACTGGTTTATCACCATGTGTGAGCAGATGAGCTCCGGCTACACCAGCGCAACCGGCGACCATTATCTCTTTAACAACGATACAAACAAGGGCTTTATAAAGATGATCCGCGAATGGTACCAGAAGGACTGGATCACTACCTCCGAGCTTTACGGCGGCTATACCTCCAACCTTTTCGTTGAACAGGACGGCACCCGCAGCTATATGTGTATCGGTTCCTCCGGCGGCGCGTCCTACCAGATGTCCAACAACGATACAGCAGACGGCTCCTTTGCTTTCGAAGTAGGCGTTGCGCAGATTCCCCAGTACAACTCCGCTAACAAAAAGGTTATTTCTCAGGGTCCCAGCGTTTGTATCCTCAAGGGCGCAGACACTACCGATTCTGAAATCATGGCTTCTTGGCTCTTTGTTAAGTACCTTTGCACCAACATCGAATTCCAGGCTGAATTCTCTATGACCTCCGGCTATATGCCCGTTCTTAAGTCTGTTACCGAAAATTCCGATTACGCCGCTTGGCTGAACAGCGCAAACGGCTACGAAAGCCTTGTTGCAATGTGCGTTAAGGTTGGTATTGACGGACGTAACGATTACTTTGTATCTCCCGCATTTGACGGCTCTTCCACCGCCCGTACTCAGGTAGGCGCACTGCTTATTAAGTGTATAAGCGAAAAGCTGGAAGACGGCGAAGTTGACGCTTTTATCGATAAAGCCTTTGAAGACGCTATCGACGAATGCGAATACAACTAATTGGCTTTATATAAAAAAGTATGAAAAAATCCGTTAAAATATTATCTTTTCTTTTAGCGGTATGCTTTGTTCTCCTCACTGCTGCAGGGTGCGGCCCTGCGGCAGGAGGGGACACTTCCAAGGGCGAGGAATCCCTTGTTGTTCACGATTTCGTGGCGGACACAAAATTGGATATGGATTCCTTTACCGCAAAGCAGGAGGTTACCGTTAAAAGCTATATCGACGGCGACACCACCCACTTCTATGCTTCCCAAAGCGTAGACGGAGAGGGCGTGTTCAAAGCCAGATATCTTTCCGTAAACACCCCCGAATCCACGGGTAAAATAGAAGAATGGGGCAAAAAAGCTTCCACCTTCACAAAGGAAAAATTGTTAAGTGCCGACAGTATCGTTATCGAGTCCGATGATGATAAATGGAATGCAGACTCCACCGGAGACAGATATCTGGTGTGGGTATGGTACAGACCTGCGGGCAGCGACGAGTACAGAAATCTTAATCTTGAGCTTATCCAAAACGGTCTTTCCATTGCCTGCGGCACAAAGGATGCCCGCTACGGCGATGCGTGTATGAACGCATTTATGCAGGCAAAGGCACAAAAACTGCACGTCTTTTCCGGTAAACAAGACCCTGATTTCTATTATGGCGATGCTTATGAGATAGACCTTAAAGGTCTGCGCACCAACACAAAGCTTTATGATAACACCAAGGTCGCCTTTGAGGGCGTGGTTACCCGTATCAACAACAACTCCGCTTACGTCGAGGAATACGACGAGGAAACGGGCAGATATTACGGTATGGCGGTTTATTACGGCTATGCCACCGGCGAACTGCTTAATATCCTCAAGGTGGGCAACCGAGTTCGCGTGGTGGGCACGGTAACCTATTACGAAACAGGCGGCACCTGGCAGGTTTCCGGTCTTTCCTACCGCGCAATCAAGCCCAACGACCCTTCCAACACCCAGCTTGTCAGCACGGGACATTCTGCTTCCAACGTTGTGACCGACCCGGAAACCTTTGTTAACGGAAAAGCAGAGGTTGAAGTGTTTACCTCTGTTGACGGCGAGGAAACTGTGGTTCAGACCTTTGATTACGCCGCTTTGGCAATGAACACATCGGTACGGTTTAACGATTTGGTGGTTACCGATATTTACACTACCCAAAACGGCGGCGATTCCGACGGCGCTATGACACTTACCTGCGATGCAAACGGTATTGAGATTACCGTCCGCACCATTGTGTTCAAAAAAGAGGACGGCTCCCTTTACACCGAGCAGGACTATATGGGAAAAACTATAGACGTTATCGGACTTGTTGATTATTTCAGCGGCGAATACCAGATAAAGGTGTTCACTCCCGCAGAAGTTATAGTTCACTAAAAAACTTTCAGTATAAGGAGTTTATTTATGAAGAAATATTTGGCAATATTCCTGCTTGCCTTCCTTGTAATAGGCGCATTGGCAGGATGCGGCGGTGACGAGACCTCCGCTACAAGCGATCTTGCAAACGCCAGGGCATACGTATTCAATATGTATAAGGGCGACGTAGGCAAGGATGAGGCGCAGGTGCTTAACAAGGATTTTGAGGTAGTTACCTCTGTTCCCGTTGCAGGCGTTTCTTATTCCGTTGCATGGTCTGTAACCGTTACCGCAGGTAACGAAAGCGACGTTGCTATCGTAGACGGCACCAACGGCGCAAAGAAGATTGATATTAACGAAAAACCCGAAGAGCAGTTGGATTTCACCCTTACCGCTACCGTTTCCGACAGCGAAGGCAACACCGAGACCACTTCCTTCAAATACACCGTAAAGGCTGTTGAAAAGCCCAAGGGTGAAGAGCAGACCGCTGTTTACGCAGAATCTATTGCAGACGGCGATAAGGTTATTATTTATTTCCCCACCGAAGCACTTGCAATGTCCGCTTCTCCCTCCGGAAACAAGATGGGCACCGCTTATGCAACCGTTACCGGTACTGATATGACCGCTATCAGCGCGGCTGTATTCGTTGTTTCCGTTGACGGTGACGGCTACTACACCTTCACCTGCGGCGGCAAGTATCTTACCGCAGGCCAGACAGGTAACAGCCTCTCTCTTGCTGATTCCGCTTCTCCTTACAGCCTTTGGGTAATCGAAGAAGCTGAAGGCGGCGTATATGTTAAGAACGCAAACGCAGCTTACAACGAAAATGCACAGTACCTTGAATACTATTCCGGATTTACCACCTACGGCTTTAACTCTTCCAACACCGCAATTTATACCTTCCAGTTCTTTAAGACCGAGGCTGACAGCTCTCTTCCCGAGCAGATTGAGGCTCCCGAGGACCCCAAGGTTATAATGGACGAGGCTTACGCACTTCTTGACGGCGCAGCACTTCCTTATTCCTGCACTCTTACCGGCGTTATCGCATCCGTTAAGACTCCTTATGATGCAGGCTACCAGAACGTAACCGTTATCATCACCGTTGAGGGCAAGGAGCTTACCTGCTACCGCCTTAAGGGTGAGGGCGCTGACACTATCGCTGTCGGTGATACCATTACCGTAACCGGTAATATTAAGAACTATATGGGCACCATTGAGTTTGACCAGGGTTGTACTCTTGATAAGGTGGTTAAGGGCGAGGGCGGAGACGTTTCCCAGCCTGAAACCTCCACCCCTGAAACCTCTACCCCTGAAACTTCTGCTCCCGAGACCAGCGTTCCCGAAACTTCTACTCCCGATACTTCTGCTCCCGAAACCTCTACTCCCGAAGTTTCCGAGCCTGATACTTCTACTCCCGAGGTTTCCGAGCCCGATACCTCTACTCCCGAACCTCCCGCACCCAGCGGAGACAAGGCTATCGTAGACGCGGCGTTTGCGCTGGAAAGCGGCAAGACTCTTGACGGCACTCACACTCTCACCGGCAAGATCGTAAAGATAAAGACTCCTTACGATTCCGGCTATAAGAACATATCCGTTGTCATCAACGTGGAAGGCTCTGACGGCATGAAGGAGCTCCTTTGCTACCGTCTCGCCGGCGACGGAGCCGATAAACTGGCTATCGGTGATACCATTACCGTAACCGGTTCTATCACCAACTACAACGGCACTATCGAATACGCACAGGGCTGTACTCTTGATAAGGTTGTTTCCGGCGGCGGCACCGCTCCCGTAGCACCCTCCGACCCCAAGAAGATAGTTGACGAGCTTTTTGCTCTTGAAGAAGGCGATAGCCTGCCTTATATCGCAACTCTTACCGGCAAGGTAACCAAGATAACCGAAGCGTACAGCGAAACCTACAAGAACATTACCTTTGTAATCTCTGTTGAAGGCTCCTCCGGCGCCAAGGAAATCACCTGCTACCGTCTTAAAGGCGCAGGCGCAGACAGCGTCAAGGTGGGCGATACCGTTACCGTTAAGGGTACTCTCAAGAACCACTACGGTACTTATGAGTTTGTAAGCGGTTGTACCCTTGTTGATTAATTAAAAAAAACAAAAAATCCCGTAGAAGATTTCTACGGGATTTTTTTACTGAAAAAGCATTTTAGGATGTTTTTATTTCTTCAAAAACCTTTGTGTCCGTCTTGTCCACCGTCATAGGTGTAATGGAAATATATCCATGTAACGTGGCATCGGTGTCATAGGAATTATCCTGCCTGTCTTGCCATACGGGGTAACCGCAGGCGAGATACATATCATTACCGACCATATTAAAGGTATCCGAATAATAGGGTCCGCCTTGACGTGTAATAAGAATACCCTTGGGGTTTGCGGGAATGTTTATGTTGTATAATTTGCATTTTCCCAACAGTCCCTTTGCCAGCACGAAATTAAGCACGTCGGGCAGGCTGTTTATAGCGTTTTCATAGTTTTCGGGGCAGGTGGATATAGCCGCCGCCTGAACGCCCAACAGATTTGCCTCACTTGCCGCGGAGACCGTGCCGGAATACAAGGTGTCCGCTCCGATATTAAATCCGTTGTTTATACCTGAAATAACTATATCAAATTTCTTGTGCAGTCCCAGAATAGCAAACCTAACGCAATCCGCAGGGGTGGAATCCACCACCCAAGCATTAATACCGGGCTCCAATTCAATCTGCTTTGCCTCAAAGGGCTTGTGTATCTCAATACCGTGGCTCTTTCCGCTTTGCTCCTGCTTGGGCACTACCACCGTCACCTCGCCAAGGCGGGCGCACCATTTAATAAATGGCACAAGCTGGGAAGCTTTATATCCGTCATCGTTTGTAATTAATATTCTCATAGCCATCCCTCGTGGGTATCTTTGTATTCTTTAACAATTGCGTCCGCATCTGCCAAAAGCGCCTTTACCTCGTCCATACCGTAAACGGTGGCACCGCTTGCGCAGGCGTGTCCGCCGCCGCGATATTTTTCCGCAACCGAGTTTATATGCACAAATCTGGATCTTAAGCGCACCCGTACCGATTGCTCCTCGTCGCCGTTTTCAATAAAGGCTATCCAGCAAATAGCACCGCGAATTTTGTCAAGATTTCCGATACAGGCGCTTGCCTGCTCCAGAGAAAGCCCAAACTCCTCCTGCATAGCCTTGTCAATATAAATATACGCCACGCCGTTTTCGGTAATTTCCATGCGCTGATAAATATGGGCTTTGAATTTAAGATATTCAAAGGCCTCAAGATACAGCCTTGCGTACAAAGTTTCGGTGTCCACCCCTGCGTCCAGAAGGGTTGCCGCATAACGCAAGGTATCGCCCGTAACACCCTCGTATTTGAATCTGCCCGAATCGGTTACCATTCCGGTGTAAAGGTGAGTAGCCGCTTCGCAGGTCAGCTTAAGTGTGTCCTTAAAGGTATCGTAAAACTTAACCACCATCTCGCAGGCAGAGGAACGCTCCTCCTCAACCCAGCAAATATCACCGTAATTTTCGAGAGGGATATGGTGGTCGATTTTTATAAGAAAATCGCACAGCAAATAGTTTTTGTTGGATATTCTCGCTTCACTTGCCGTGTCAAGCACTATTCCCAAAGCACCCTTGTATGCTTCTTCGGGCATCTCCTCGTCATCACGCCCCATAAATTCAAGGTGTCGTGAGGTTTCCTTATCAATAATATATACCTGCTTTTCGGGCCAGGTGGCTTTAATTATCTCCTTAAATCCCTTGGTTGCGCCCACACAGTCACCGTCGTTACGGATATGTCGGAAGATAAAAATGCGCTCATATTCGGTTATTTTTTGGAGTATCTGCTCCATTACCTGTCTGTTCATTTGCTTTCTCCCGATATTTTATCAAGCTCTGCCAGCATTTGCATAGCCGTCTCTCTGTCCTTAACGGTGGCACCGCTTGCTTTGGCGTGTCCGCCGCCGCCAAACATAGCGGCAACGGGGTTTATGTTGTATATGCTTGACCTTATCTCGCACAGCACGCCGGAATCCGTCTCGGTAAAATTCACCCAGATATCCACGCCCTTAATGTCCGCCATGGTGTTTACCATTCCTCGGGAAACAGTGAAAATATCTGCACCGATATCGTCAAACTCCTCTTTTGTGGTGTAAATATACGCCACGTTGTTTTGGGTAAACTTTATTTTTAATACGAATGACGCTTTCAGACGCTTGCTTTCAAAATTATCCGCATACAGATTACGGAAAATTCTCGTAGTGTCAACACCCTTTTCCAAAAGGACAGCCGCATTTCGGTGGGTTGCAGGCGTGGTACCGTCATAACGGAACCTGCCCGAATCCGTGACTATACCCGTGTACAGCGCTGCGGCGGCAACGGGCGGTATCTCCAGTCCGCATTCAACCGCAAAGGCTGTTATCATTCCGCAGCAGCTTTCAAAGGAAGTGTCAATAACCTCCTCGTCGGTAAAACGCTCGGTATAAATATGGTGGTCAATACGTGCGGTGGCTTTTGCCAATGTGTACCTTCCGTCACTTATAAGAGAAGCGGCACCGCAGTCAAGTATTATTGCCAGCGCGTTTTTATATGTATCATCGGGTATTTCATCAATTTCCGAGCCCTCTGTAAACCCAAAAAATCCGGGGTTATCTCCAACGGAATATATCTTTTTCTCGGGAAAGCTTGCTTTAAGAATATGCTTAAGTCCCGTCTGGCTTCCGATAGCGTCTCCATCCGGCTTTGTGTGG
>JAZSIT010000125.1:0-7590 GCA_045533895.1 Eubacteriales bacterium | reverse complement strand
CGCTTGCCTCGTCGTCAAAAGAGCCGGAAGTGGTAACGTTTATATCGAAAACTGCTGTTCCCGTGTTGGGGGGAATAACCTCATCGCTTACCTCGTCGCCTTCTTTGTATGCTTTGTAACCGCACCACTCCGGCGAAGTAAATCCTTCCGCGCCTTCGCTGTAGTATACGGTATAATCTACACCATGCACATATGCCTGAGTTTCTTCTGTAGAATAATCTTGAGGTGCATTACCTTTGAAATACACCTTCGTCAAAGAAGCGCATCCAGCAAAAACCGCTTCATTTATCGACGTTACTGTATTAGGAATAGTGATTTCATGGATAGCAGTACCACCAAATGCTGATTGCCCAATATTTTCTAATCCATTGTTCAAAGTGATTTTAGATAAATTTTCGCAGTAACAGAAAGCACTATTTTCAATACTTTTAATGCCGGAAGGTATATTTATCTCTTTGAGTTTAGAATACATAAACGCGCATGACGGTATTGTCTCAAGCCCTTCGGGCAGACTGACACTTTCCAATCCGCTGTATGCAAACGCTTCGATACCTATTTTCTTCACGCTGTTGGGGATAGTTATGTCTTTAAGAGCAATACATCCGAAAAAAGCGCGATTACCGATACTCTCAAGTGAATCATCCAACACCACTTTATATATTTTTGTGTTACCATCGAAAGCATTATCTTTTATACTGGTAATGGTTTTGGGCAAATAAACTTCCTGTGCATTACCATCGCTAAAAGCGTAAGGCGCGATTGCAATAACGGGAAGTCCGTTATATTCAGGGGGGATTTTAACAATGGAATCACTTCCTTTGTACTCCCTAACTGTATACCCGTCATCCGAACTAATGTCAAAGGTAAAGTTCTCGATAGGAGAATATTCAATGTTTGAGCTCTCTTCGTCGGGAAAAGACGATTCTGCGAAGATTGTAGATTCGTCGGGAGACGAAGCATTATTCTCCGCCACGCAGGCAACTGCCAAAGCTGAAATTAAAACAAATATTATAAGCGCCAAGAGTTTTTTCATAATACACCTCCGATGTTTATACTGCATTATACCACCCCCCCCCCCGAAAATTGTCAACCATTCTACATAATTATTTGACAATTATTTACACCACGTTAACAAAAAGGGGCGGAAGATTACTACCCAAGCATCCATTCAAGGACGTACTGTATATATTCATCCCAAAACTCCCAAGTGTGGGCACCCGAGGACTCGCGGTAGGTAAAATCGTATCCGTTTTCCTTTAGCTTTTCGCACACGGGACGGATATTATCATAAAGGAAATCCTCGGTACCGATACCGATATATACTCTGGGACGGTTGGGAAGATCTTTGCGGGAATCGCACAGATAAATAAGGTCGTCCTCGTCGGGTATAACTATATCCTCGCCGAAGATGGGCTTGAACACACTGTCGCGGTTGGTTAGAGCTTTAAGGTCGCCGCAAGGGGAAAGACCCGCGCAGGCGGCAAAGGAGCCGCATTCACGGAGACCTATCTTGAGAGCACCGTATCCGCCCATGGAAAGACCTGCAATATAGTTATCCTCCTGCTTTTGAGACACGTTAAAAAACTCGCCTATTACCTTGGGTAATTCCTTTGCGATATGGGTGTAATAAGGCATGCCGTATTTCATATCCGTATAAAAGCTTTTATCTGCTTTGGGCATGACCACGCAGATGCCGTAACGGTTTGCATAACGCTCAATAGACGTTCTGCGGAGCCAGATAGTATGGTCATCACTTAAGCCGTGAAGAAGATACAGACATTTGTACGGACCTGCCTGCACCTTTGTATCTATGCCGATTTCACCGTAGTTGCCCTTCTGTGGCATTACCACCAAGACTTCTGTCTGCATACCCAAGGCTTCGCTGAAAAATTTGAGATTTATAAGAGCCATAAAAACACCTCGCAGGTTTTATTTATTATATTATAAACCTTTTATACCGTTTTTTCAACATAAAGATGTACCCGCCTTGACAATAAAAAACGGGTGTGTTAGAATGAATTTACAAAACAAAAGCGAAAGGGTCAAACTGATATGAAGAGCTTTCCCATTGCGAAATTTGACGGCGCCAGAGGCGCAGACGAGCTGGTTATATACACGGGCGGCGGAAATACCGGAACCAATAATTACGGTATTGAAGCCTGCGTGGTAAACGAAAGAGTTGTAAAGTTCGGCAAAAATAATAACGAAGTTCCTGAGGGCGGCTACGTTGTTTCCGGCCACGGAAAAGCGGCGAGATTTATTGCAGACGCGCTTTGCGTGGGCGCGAAGGCGGTTATTGACAAGGAAAACGGCGTTTTTTGTGCCGAGGTGGATGCCGAGGCTATGCTGATTAACGCGGAAGGCAAAATTGCTCTTATTGAAAGCCGAGTACAAAAGCTTAACGAAAAGAATGCGTCTTTTGAAAGCGAAAAGGTAAAAGAGCTTTTGGCACAGGCAAAGGAAGCAAAGGAAAAGGGCGATTTTGACACGGTTAATGCCCTTACCGAGGAAGCATATTATTACACGGCGGAATCTGTTAAGGGTGAGGTGAGAGCCGTATGGCACAGACCTCACGAGAAGAGCGATGCAGAGGTAGAGAAAACGGTTAACACCCTTGCCGATGCCGGATTTAACTCTATACTTATCGAGACAAACTATGAAGGATACGCAAACGCACAAAAATGTGTTCACGATTTTCTGCCTATAAGAAAGGGCTATGAAAACGGCTTTGACGTTATTGAATCCTTTATTCGTATATGCAAGGAGAAGGGTATTAAGATACATTGCTGGTTTGAGGATTTCTTCTTCGGTGTTGATGGGCACGGCTGCCCCATGGCAGATATCCACCCCGAGTGGATGGCATACCGCAAGGACGGCGGAATTTTACACGACGCATACGACACCTTCTATTTCCTTAACCCCGCACTTCCCGAGGTGCAGAAATTGCTTCTCTCCCTTTGCAAGGAGATACTTGATAACTATGATTTTGACGGACTTCAGCTTGACTACATACGTTACCCCGTAATTAGAAGCGTTGACAGATCTGCAGGTTTTGAAGAGCCTACCAAGAAAATGTTTTTTGCAGACACGGGCATTGATATTGATACCATAGAGGACACAAAGAGCGAGGAATGGAAAAAGTTTGTTTCCTGGCGTGCGGAAAAGATAACCGCTTACGTTGAATCGGTAAGAAATCTTATACTTGAATACCGCGCAAAAGGACGAGACATTACTCTTTCCACCGCAGTTTTCGGTGACCCTGTTGAGGCAATAAATCTTAAATGCCAGAACTGGCAGTACTGGGTAAAGCAAGGCTGGCTGGACGAGATATATCCCATGGCATACCTTAACGATGCGGAGGACGTAGGCAACGAGGTCGGTTACATGGTAAAGAATTACGGAGAAGCGCCCAACATTTCGGGTATTTCCCCTATGTACAGCCATCTGCCCGTTATTGAGTCTACCAAGCAGGTTGAGGAATGCCGCAAGGCAGGCGCAAAGGGCGTTGCATTCTTCTGCGCAGGCTCCTGCACCGAAACCCAGCTTGAAAAGCTGAAGATCGGCGTATTCAGAGACAAATAAAAAAACACCCCACAAATCTGCGATTTGCGGGGACCCCAAGAAAAATATACCCCTAGAGGCCGTACGGCTTCTTGGGGTAATTTTTTATCTGTTGAACACGTATTTGTCCATTCTGTCAAAGGCTTCTTTCACGCGGGAAAGAGGAAGCGCCAGATTAAGACGGATATGGGTAGTACCGCCGTGCTGAGTACCGTCCTGCCAAGCGACACCAACGTCCCAGCCGACTCTGAGCAGTTCGCCAAGGGTGGTATTGTGAGATTCCATCCACTCACTACAGTCCATAAACAGCATATAGGTGCCCTGAGGTCGGGAGACGGACACACCCTCAAAATGAGAAGCGATATAATCACAAGCGTAATCCACGTTATCGGAAAGCACCTGCTTGAGTTCGTCCACCCACTCGTGCCCTTCGTCCTTATACGCGCCGATAAGTGCGTGCATTGACATAACATTCATAGAATTATAATGGGAAAGAGAGGATTCCTTTATGACCCTGTCACGCAGACGGGGGTTATATATAATATGATACGCGCCGATAAGCCCTGCCAGATTAAAGGTCTTGGATGGTGCATACAACGCCACGGTGCGGTTTTTGGCATCATCACTTACAGATTGGGTGGGAATATGCTTACCTCCGAAGAGAAGAATATCTGACCAGATCTCGTCTGAAACCACGAACACGTCGTGCTTTTTGAATATATCCATGGCTTTCTCTATCTCTTCCCTCTCCCACACTCTGCCGGTGGGATTGTGGGGCGAGCAAAAGATTGCCGCGTGGATATTGTTATCAATTATCTTTTGCTCCATATCCTCGTAGTCCATGCGCCACACACCATTTTCGTCAAGGACAAGATCGCTGAGCACTGCGTTGTAGCCGTTGTTCTTAAGGCACATATTAAAGCCCATATATATGGGATTGTGGACCAGCACGTTGTCTCCTCGGGAGCAAAGGGTGTTAAGCGCAGTAATAACTCCGCCAAGCACTCCGTTTTCATAGCCGATATGTTCAGGCAAAAGCCCCTTAACGCCGTTTCGGGTCTCCTGCCAACGGATGATAGACTCAAAGTATTCGTCCCTCGGGTCGAAATAACCGAATGCAGGATGAGAAGCCCTTTTTATCATCTCGTCGCAAACGGTGGGAACAGTGGGAAAATTCATATCTGCCACCCACATGGGAATGGCATCAAAGCCATCCTTCGGCGCACCGGGCGCCCAGCCGCTTCCGAGAGCATCCACCGCCAAAGCGTCCTTGCCGTGACGGTCTATTACAGAAACAAAATCGTATTTCATACCTTTACCTCATTCACAAACTACCGATTGCCACGCAAAGGGAAGCAGGTCCCGTGCAGTAACCTTTACAAGGTTGCCCTTTTCGTCGTTTACGATAACCTTAATATCGGGGCAGTATTCAAACATCATCTGACGGCAGTTCCCACAAGGGGGAAGAACGAAATTAAGGTGCTTATCATGGACCGCCACAATGGTATCAAACTCCCGTTCACCTGCCGAAATCGCCGTGCCGATGGTTATATATTCCGCGCAGGAGCCGTGAATGCCGTCACAGTTGACGCCCTTGTAAATATTGCCGTTCTTGCAAAGCAACGCGCAACCAACCGTGTGGTTGTATACCCCGTCGTCAAAGTTCTGCTTTAATACCTCCAACCCGATTTCTATTAGCTTTTTATCGGATTCGGTTATTTCATATTTTGTCATGATTGTTCTCCGTTAAAAATTATATCCCAGCACGCAGGAAGATGCATCATATGGTGGGAAGTGAGAGGCGTTAATATCATTCCGCCGCGTGTTAACCTTCCCCAAAAAACCAACAGCCAAACCGAGCGGAAATCGGTTGTGACACCGCCTTCTTCCAATATGCGCATTATCCATTCTTCCGGCACCATTGATGCCAACTGCTCGAAAGTAAGTTCTTCAATAACCTTACGCGAGTTCTTTCCCACTTCCAGCATATATTCATAAAGCGCCTCAATATCCAGTGCTTTTCCAAGCTCAAAAGCCGCGTCTGTCTCCAATGCGTTTCCCGTATCTGTTATTGGAGAATTGATTTTTCTTTGCCACCGGGTATTAAAAATCTGATTTTGGTTTGACATGAGAATATTGCCGACAATATCCTCGATACGGTATGTATGCCAAAAATACCAGCACAAAGGGACCGTTTTTGTTCCTGCGTAATGAAGATCGGTTTCGTAATCCTCTCTCGGCACCGCAAAACTTTGGTTGCCCTCGCGCATTAAATCAAACACATAATCCGCTATTGTTTTTGTATCGCTGTTTGAAACCGCAGCAGGATGAACCATGGCATGAAGCTCCAACGCAAGCTTTTTGATAAGTGCCAAATCGTTGCCCTGCATAGCGTCTGTCAGTTCACCGTATTTATCATAAATAGGCTGGCATATTTCATGTTTTGTCATGATTGTTCTCCGTTTCATAAGCGTATTGGAATAAATACGGTTGTATCATCGGGTATGTAAGATTATCGGGTAACGAATCGAATAATTTCATTTCACCGATTTCGCTTTGGGCAGACAAAACACCAAGGGTTTTAATTTCAGCGGAAAACAGCATACCGTACGTCTTTTCACCGTCGATTTCAACACAGTATGGAGTTAAAGGGGTAATATCAAAATCGATTGCACCGGTCTCCTCGTTAAGCTCCCGCCTTGCGGTTTCGCCTATCTCCTCCCCCGCTTCACGGTGCCCGCCGGGAATCTCCCACGTTGTCCGTTGCTTGTGCCTGCAAAAGACCCATTTATCTTTATATTTGGCGCAAATAACCGCGAATTTATATTTGGAATCCTCAACGGTTGAGAGTTTATGAAATGTTACTTTTATCATATATCTAAAAATCCCCTAATATCGGTGCAAATCGTAGTATATTATCCTCTTTGTTTATAACTCAAAAGCAAATTAAGCGTAAGGTACTTATTAGGCTTGCCTATGCCATCCATAATAAGGGTTTTCTTTGTATCGGTTGCTTCTAAAACAACTTTGCCTTCGGCATCCTTCTTGCTTTCGATGATCGACCATATCTCGTTCATTTCGGGTATGTTGCCAAGACCTAAACGGCTCATTGCATCTGCGAGGACAAAAGCGTGGGACATTCCGCATCCGTTGTAGAAAGCATTTGTAGAGCAGATAATCTCATCGAAGTTAATCTTGCTGTGTATCATATTTCTGCTGACAAAATATTCTATTATGTTCTTGTATGCATCGGTGTTTCTGTATTCTTCGGGAAGATAAGAGTACACTCTTAACGCATTTACGGTAGTACCTACACAGCTTTTAGGAGTCTGACCTTTGTGGCGGCTCTTTTTCCATTTGCAGAGATAACCGCCGTCAAATCTGTTCTTTTCGATGAAAACATCAATCAACTTTTTGACTCTTTCATCATCACCAAATCCCAGTCGTAATAATGTGCCAAGAAAATCGGTCTGACGGCAACTACCAAGATTGCTTTCGTCAAGCAGATAAGCGTGTTCGTTTTGAAATTCCTTCTGCATAAAATGCTCATGTTTGTCCTCGCCGGGAATCAATATCCAATCAACGATCTCATTAATATGAGGATCGCCTTTTTTCAAACCAAGCTCTGCAAGAGCATAGAGATAACTGAAAGTGGTAAAATTACCGTAAAACTTTTGAATATGAGGAAACAATCCTCTGTCATCCAATCGTTCAAACAAACGGCAAACATTCTTTGATTGCAATACCGCTTTTTTCGCTTCAATAACTTCTGAATCGTTTTCGGGTTTACCCAAAAGTTCTGTAAGCGTTCTGTATCTAATATAAGGTTCTTTTTCTTCGAGTAGCCAGTTAATGATGTTTTCCATTTATTTGACACCTTTCTATCTTTTTATTCATTCATTATATCATAAATTTTAATAAATTACAATAAAGAGCAAACCTTTTGTTCGTTGTACTTGAAGCAAAAGTATTTCACAAGAAACATGGATTGCAATGATAGATTGCTGTGCGGTCTATTAAACAACAATA
>JAZSIT010000079.1:0-10782 GCA_045533895.1 Eubacteriales bacterium | reverse complement strand
TTTTTTGTATAAAATACAACTGACGGTTCCGAAATATTTTGCTCAGCATTCTCAAAGGCAAGCGTGCAGATCACTTCATATTCGACGCCATCGTCGTTTAATGTGTATTTGATAGCAGAACACAGCCCCATTTCCTGATAGTTGTTCATGATGGTTGTTGCGTGTTCGCTCGAAAAAGAATTTGTCGTTTCAGCACCTGCCCAAGGCGATGAATACTCTTTTTGGGTTGCGGCACACCAAAACACATCGACTTTTTCTGCTACTTCCACAGTGTCCAATTCAAACAATTCGTCTGCAGTAACAGTTCCGCCGGAATCCCGCACGATTTCCAGTTCCTGCGTTAATGTTGTTGCGGAGGATGCTACGCTTGATAAAGTTTTGGCGTTTGCAGTATTGCAAGAACAAAGCAACACACAAAGCGCTATTATAATAATTACGGCTTTCTTCATTACAAAATCGTCCTCCTTACAATAGGTTGGATTAAAGGAAAAGCTTCCTTCAAAGACATATTACCATACATTCCCTGTCATGTCAATGAACAAATTGTAAACATCAAAAACAAAACCCGTGATATTATCACGGGTTTTTGTGTTTTAGGTCTTTTCGGGTATTTTTTTATACCAGTCTTTCCAATTCTGCAAGTATGCTTGCTTTAAGGGAAGTAAACTTCTCCAGCTTATCCTTTTCGATATTAACGACCTTTTCGGGCGCGCGGGAAACGAAGTCTGCGTTGTTAAGCTTGCTGTTAGCGGAAGCGATCATCTTTTCTGCGTTTTCCAGCTCCTTGTTAAGACGTGCGCGTTCTGCCTCTGTGTCAACCATCTCGTTAACGGGGAGGTAAAGGACGCTGTCGCCGGAAACGATACTTACAGCGTTTTCGGGCTCTTCATTTTCAAGGTAGGAAACCCCTGCGGCGGAAGCCAACTTTTCAAAGAAAATCTCGCTTCCCTCAAAGGCGGATTTATCGGGTGTCTTAATAAAAATATGCGCCTTTCTGGAGGGGGGTACGTTCATTTCCGCACGGCGGTTACGAACAGCCTTTATAGCGTCAATAACGCCGGACATATATTTTTCGTCCTGAGGGAAATCAAAAGCAGGGTTAAAAGCGGGGTAATCGGATACCATTATGCTGTCCCCCTCGTGAGGAAGTGCCTGCCAGATCTCCTCTGTAATAAAGAGCATAAAGGGATGGAGCAATTTAAGGGTGCCGGAAAGCACGTAGTTAAGTGTCTGCTGTGCCGCCTTGTTGGTTGCACCGGTCTTATCAAAGAGTCTGGGCTTAATAAGCTCGATATACCAGTCGCACAGAATATCCCAAAGGAAATCGTAAAGGTTGCCCACAGCGATACCGATCTCGAATTTATCAAGGTTTTCTCTGGTTTCCTTAACGACCTTGTTGTAAAGGGACAGTACCCACTTGTCCTCGGGACGGAGCGCAGATACGTCAAGGGAGGTAAAGTCTGTGTCGTCGGTCAGATTCATAAGAGTGAATCTTGCGGCGTTCCAGATCTTGTTTGCAAAGTTACGGCTTGCTTCAACACGCTCGGAGGAGAATCTCATATCGTTTCCGGGAGAGTTTCCGGTTGCAAGAGTAAAGCGCAAAGCGTCCGCACCGTAGGTGGAGATGATCTCCAGCGGGTCAATACCGTTGCCCAAGGATTTGGACATCTTTCTGCCCTGTGCGTCTCTTACCAGACCGTGAATAAGCACTGTGTTAAAGGGTGCCTTGCCCGTGTATTCAAGAGAGGAGAATATCATACGGGATACCCAGAAGGTAATAATATCATAACCGGTAACCAGCGTGTTTGTGGGGAAGAAGTATTTGTAGTCCTCAGTCTCCTTAGGCCAGCCCAAGGTAGAGAAGGGCCAAAGTGCAGAGGAGAACCAGGTGTCCAGCGTATCGTCGTCCTGACGCATCTGCTTGCCGCACTTGGGACAAACAGCGCTGCTTTCCTTGGTAACAACAAGCTCACCGCAATCGTCGCAATAGAACGCGGGAATTCTGTGTCCCCACCAAAGCTGACGGGAAATACACCAGTCGCGTATATTTTCCATCCAATGGAAATAGTTTTTATCAAATCTTTCGGGAATAAAGCGGATATCTCCGTCCTTAACCGCCTTGATAGCAGGCTCGGCAAGAGTCTTCATAGCAACGAACCACTGCTTACTTGCTCTGGGCTCGATAGTAGTGCCGCAACGGTAGCAGGTGCCTACGTTGTGAGCGTGGTCCTCAACAGAAACAAGGAATCCGCCTTTCTCAAGGTCCTTAACGATAGCCTTTCTTGCCTCATATCTGTCCATACCGGCATAAGCGGGGTAGTCCTCGGTGATATGAGCGTCGTCGGTCATTACGTTAATAAGGGGCAGATTGTGGCGTGCGCCAACCTCAAAGTCGTTGGGGTCGTGAGCAGGAGTGATCTTAACAACGCCGGTACCGAAATCCTTCTCAACGTAATCATCCGCAACAACGGGAATCTCTCTGCCAACAAGAGGAAGGATAAGAGTTTTGCCGATAAGATGCTGATATCTTTCGTCAGAGGGGTTTACTGCAACTGCGGTATCGCCCAGCAGAGTTTCGGGTCTGGTGGTTGCAAGCTCAACGAACTCGTCGCTGTCCTTAACGGGATAGCGGATATGCCAGAAATGACCTGCCTGATCCTCATACTCAACCTCCGCGTCGGAGATAGAGGTAAGGCAGTGGGGGCACCAGTTTATAATACGCTCACCGCGGTAGATAAGTCCTTTTTCATAAAGGCGTACGAATACTTCCTTAACCGCCTCGGAGCAGCCCTCGTCAAGAGTAAAACGGGTTCTGGTCCAGTCGCAGGAGGAGCCTAATTTTTTAAGCTGCTCAATAATTCTTCCGCCGTATTTGGTGTTCCAATCCCAAGCGCGCTCAAGGAATCCGTCTCTGCCGATATCCTCCTTGGAAACGCCTTCCTTGCGCATCTGCTCAACGATTTTCGCCTCGGTTGCAATAGATGCGTGGTCGGTACCGGGAAGCCAAAGGGTGGAAAAACCGCACATGCGCTTATAACGTGCAAGAATATCCTGCAGAGTGTTGTCCAGCGCGTGGCCCATATGCAACTGACCGGTAATGTTGGGAGGAGGTATAACCATTGTAAAGGGAGTTTTAGTGTCGTCACGAAGAGGTGTGAAATACCCGTTTTCGTTCCACATAGCATACAATCTGTCCTCAAAGGATGAGGGATCGTATTTTGTAGCAAGTTCTTTTTTCATTTTTGTTTTATCCTCGTCTTTTCAGAATAATCTTCTCATAATCAGTCCCGAGATGAGCTTGGGGTAGAAATATGTGCTCTTCTGGGGCATTTTTTCGCCTGCGTCGGCAACGTCACGTATCTGGGAAACCTTGGTGGCGTTAAGTACAAAGAACGCAGACGCTTCACCCGAATCGACGGCCTTTACGCCTTCTTCGATATCGCGGGTGTATTCAAGGCAGGTGTGGGAGGCAAGATCCTCCCTGGTCACCCCAAACTGCTTTTCCAGAATCACGTCGTGAAGCACGGAAACGTCAAGGCTCTTAACGGGGCTTTGCCAATTCACCGCCCATTTAAGTGCGGCAACGCGGTAAACACCGCCGGAATATATGCCGAAAACGGGAATGGAATTGTTTTCTTCAAGGCGTTTTTCCATTTCCGCCTTGTCTGCCACGGCAGTTATCTCAAAATCCTCAGCCATTCTCTCAAGTGCGGCTTCAACGTCCGCCTGCTTTTTAAGAATTCTGTGGGTGGGAAGCACCAGCAATCCCTCGGAATCCATATCCACCATTGTCATAAGCAGCATACCTGCTTCGGGATAACCCGTAAAATCACGGTAGCGGAGTGAGGTCTCGTAACGGTGGTGTCCGTCAGCAATATAAAGCTTTTTGTCCGCAAATGCGTTAACTATCTCGTTTACCTGCGCTTCGTCGGAAATTTTCCACAAGGTGTGGGTAACTCCGCTTTCGTCGGTAACTGCGGAAACAGGCTCACACTCGGTAACGCCGTTAAGGGAATTTTTTACCTTGCCGTCCTTGTCCTCGTAAAGAGAGTAAACGGAGGAGAAGGAGGTACGGGTGGCAAGGAGCAGACGGAATCTATCCTCCTTGGCGCCGGAGAGGGTGTTTTCGTGAGGGAGAACTACCTTTTCGTCAAAGTTATACGCCTTGCAAAGGGATATAATTCCGTCAAAAAAGTAATTCTTTCCGCCGTAATCAAAGGACACGCGGTAGAGATAAATGCTGTCCTTATCGTCGTATGCCAAAACTCCGTTTTTAATCCAGCTTTCCAGAGTGTGGCGCGCTTCAACGTACTTGTTTTCGCCCTCGGGCTTTTCAAGTGTAACAAGGTTGAATACGCTTTTGTCTATAAGCGCCTGCCTCTCCGCAGGGGAGATTATATCGTAAGGAGGGCAGATGTTATTTTTTAATTTTCCTGCTTTTTTCGTGTAGCGCAGGGCTTTGAAAGGATAAATTTGTGCCATAATTATTCTCCTAAGAAACGAGGTCATTTGGATGCAGAAGGAATTTTCGCTAGCGGGAGCTGTACGAGGGTACAGCGAGCGACGCGAAAATTTCTACAAAAACGCAAATAAAAATAAATTTTGTAGGAAATCCTGCAAGGATTTCTACCGATAAAACCGTAGTTATAACGGGACGTCGGAGCGGGGTCCCTGCAAATGCGTTCCAGCATTTGTGGGGTGGTTTCGAGGACGCCGTCCCCTACGATTATCAAAACATTTTTCTTATTGCGTTTTTGGGTCTGCGCCGAATGAACCGTTTCAGTTTATTTCAGTTAGCTTCGCATACTGTCCCAATAATTTCTTCACCGTGCCGTTATCAAACTGTATCTCATACAGCACGTCGCCGCCCATCGCCTCGGCGGTGATTATCTCACCCTCACCGAAAAATGCGTGGCGCACACGGGCGCCGGGCTTTATCATAGGCGTGTCCTTTTTGGGAGCAGAGGTGGTAAAGGTAGATCTTGCCGCGTATGCCGCAGGATCCTTTTTCTGCTTGTAAGGGGCGCTGTAGCTTGCACGCGCCTCCGTCTTTATACATTCCTCGGGAATTTCCTCTGCAAAGCGGGAAATTCGGTTTACGTTGGTCTGTCCGTACATCATACGGGTGGAGGTGTGAAGTATAATAAGCTGCTTTCTGGCTCTGGTCATAGCAACGTAAGCCAGTCTGCGCTCTTCCTCCAGTTCCTTTTTCTCCGCAACAGATCTTGACGAGGGGAACAGCCCGTCCTCAAATCCGGGCAGGAACACGGTGTTAAACTCAAGTCCCTTGGCGGAGTGCACTGTCATCAGCGTTACTCTGGGCTGGTCGGGGTCGTAATCGTCGGTATCGGACACAAGTGAAATATCTTCGAGAAATGCTTGCAATGTAGGTGTCTCCGCAGTTTCCTCAAAGAGCCTTGCGGAGGATATAAATTCCTCTGCGTTACGTAACTTGTCTTCTCCGTCCTCACCGGATATAAGAAACTGCTTGTACTGGGTCTTTTCCATTACCTTGTCCACAATTTCACCAAGGGTGTGTGTCTGGGCAAACTCACGCAGTTCTTCAATAAGCATACAGAACTGGTTTAACTTTTGGTGTGCGCGGGAAAGACCGGGTATTTCCTCACTGCGGCAAGCCGCCTCAAGGAGAGATATGCTGTTTTTTGAAGCAAAGGCATCAAGCCCGTCCACCGTGGTTTTTCCTATACCTCTTGCGGGCACGTTTATTATACGGCGTGCGCGCACATCGTCTTTGGGATTAAGAATAACCGAAAGATATGCGATAATATCCTTAATTTCCTTTCTTTCAAAAAAACGTATGCCGCCGTAAATGCAATAAGGTATGTGGGCGTGTGACAGGGCGCTTTCAATAGCGTTTGCCTGAGCGTTAACGCGGTAAAGCACCGCAAAGTCGCCGTAGCCGTTAATACGGGTCCTTACCTTATCGTCGATATAATTTACAATGTACTGTGCTTCCTCCGTCTGTGTGGGAAGCTTTTTAAGTGTTATCTTCTCGCCGTCGCCCGCATCGGTCCAAAGAGTCTTGCCCTTTCTTCCGCTGTTGTTGGATATAACCTCGTTTGCGGCGGTAAGTATGTTTTGAGTTGAGCGGTAGTTTTGCTCAAGCCGCACCGTTTTGGTTTGGGGAAACTGTTTATCAAAATTAAGAATATTCTCAACCGTAGCACCGCGGAAGGAGTATATGGACTGGTCGTCGTCTCCCACCACGCAGACGTTCCGCTTGTCTCCTGCCAGATAATGTATAAGCTGGCTTTGGGAAGGGTTCGTGTCCTGATATTCGTCTACAAGTATATATTCAAACTTTTTGCGGTATCTTTCCAGCACCTCGGGATGAGTATCAAAGAGAATATTTGTAAAAAGAATAATATCGTCAAAATCCAGTGCCGATGCGTTTTTCATGGTACGCGCGTACTCGGTGTAGACCGACGAAATATGTCTTTCTCTGAAATCGGATGCGGTGGCGGCGTATTCCTCCGCCGTATAACCCTTTTCCTTAATGCGGGAAATCTCGTTTTGAATAATAGCGGGGGATAAAATATCCTCGCTTAAATTCAGCTTTTTAATGCAAGCGGCAATGGTTTTCTTGCTGTCGTCACTGTCATATATAGTAAAGCTGTTGTCAAAATCCAAAAGATGAATATGCTTTCGAAGTATACGCACGCATATAGAGTGGAACGTACCTGCCCAAATCTCACTTGCGCCATCGCCAAGGGACGCTTTAAGACGGGTGCGGAACTCCTCCGCCGCCTTGTTGGTAAAGGTAACGCACAGCACTTGGGACGGGAATGCAGGGGAAACGGCGCATTTCTTAAGATAATCCTTAATCTGCATATCCTCGCCGTAATCGCAAAGATACTGCATATAGCTAATATCTGCGCCCTCGGGCTTTTCTGTTTCCGTATTATAAGCGTTTCCGTAGTTAACTATATGTGCAATTCGGTTTACCAGCACGGTGGTCTTTCCGCTTCCCGCGCCTGCAAGGACCAGAAGGGGACCCTTTACGGTAAACACAGCTTCTTTCTGTTTATCGTTAAGATTGCGGTACAACCGCTTAAAAAGTTTTCGTTTTGCCTCAGTATATGTCATGGGTTCTCCGTTTTTAGGTTAATCAACATATTATACTATATATTGAAGAAAAAATCAAGGATTGCTTTTACAAAGGTAAAAGCAATCCGTTTTGTTTTTTTATTTTTTGTACAGAACTTCACTGCTTACGGGAATTTCGCCGTTTTCTTTTTCAAACTCCTTTACGCATTCCGAAGCAAGAAACTCAAGCTGTGCATTAAGAGAACGCTTGTTGTTCTTTGCCACAACTGTAATTTTATACAGCAATTCAGGCTCAAATCTTATTCCGGTTTGTATTTTACTTGTCGCCATGATAACACCTCACTATCATTTTAATAACATTATACTAACTTTTCTCTTGAAAATATACTAACACTATGTTATCATATACACGGAGGTGATACGAAAATGCAAAATGAAAATGAGCTTTTTGTTATGTGTGAGAATATTAAAAGAATACGCACCGCACACGGGCTGTCAGAAAAAGATATGGCGGAGGTGTTGGGGATAAGCGTTTATGTGCTTACAAAACTTGAAGCGGGCGATATTTCCTTGCGGCTGAAGGCAGATGCGATTATTAGACTTTGCCGCCGCTTCGGCATAGAGCCAAAAGATGTTTTTGTTCCTATGTGAGTATTTCTTGACTTATTTTGCTTGCGGATATATAATAAATACATCCATAGAAAAAAGCAGAAAACGTTTTGTGGCGTGTGTCGGCGTGTAGAAAAACCGCACCCGCCGTGAAGGAAAGTGGGGTTTGATTCCCCCGCAACAGCCATTGCCGTGAAAGCCGGAATACTTCTCTTTCTGTAAAATGCGTCACCCGCTTGGGCAAACGCTTTTCCCCGAAGAAAGCGTGAAGCGGGCAGGACGATTTTTCTCCGGATAATACTATTTTTTATTTTTAAGGAGAAAAAACATGAAAAAGCTTTTATCAATTTCCCTCGTTTTAGTTTTGGTCATCCTTGCCTTTGCTTCCTGCAAGGAACAGCCTACAGGTCTGTGGAAGGACGCAACCTATACCGAAAACGCTTCGGTAGGCGAGGGCGGCACCACCTTTACACTTAAAATAACCGCAGAGGAAAAAACCGTTGTTTTAACCGTTTCTACGGATAAAACCACCCTTGGCGATTCGCTTACCCAGCTTGAATTGCTTGACGGCGAGATGGGAGATTTCGGCTTGTACGTAAAGCAGGTAAACGGTATGACTCTGGATTATGATACCCACGGAATGTACTGGGCGCTTTACGTCGGCGGCGAATATGCCCTTACCGGTGCAGACGGTGTAACTGTTACAAACGGAGCCGAATATGAATTCAAAGCAGAGAAATAGCCGTTCGCTGTTTAAGACGCTGTTTCATCTTGTGTTGTTTGCAATGCTGGGCGCATTGATGTACGCATCAAAATGGGCGCTTCAGGCACTTCCGAACATACATCTTATCGGGTTTTTCATAATGGCGTTTACCGCGGTTTACCGCGCGCAGGCGCTCATACCCATATATATTTTCGTGTTTCTTTGCGGTCTCTTCGATGGCTTCGGGGCGTGGTGGGTACCGTATCTGTACGTATGGACGATCCTTTGGGGGATAACAATGCTTATCCCCCAAAAAATAATTACAAGCAAGTGGGGATATTTTATATGCCCTCTTGTTTGCGGACTGTTCGGTCTTGCCTTCGGTGCGCTGTATGCACCGGGTCAGGCGCTTCTTTACGGGCTTGATCTTCAGGCAACTCTGGGATGGATAGCCACGGGATTTTTATTTGATATTTATCATTGCGTCGGCAATTTTGCCTCAGGCTTTTTGGTAACTCCCTTCGTGCTGTTATTGCTAAAGCTTGAAAAAATGTACAGCCGCTAAAATTTTTTAAGAAAGGGTGATTTTTTTGACAGAGCTTCTCTCCCCCGCAGGAGGTATGCCATCTCTTGAAGCGGCCCTTGCCGCAGGGGCAGACGCAGTCTATCTTGCGGGCAAAAGCTTCGGCGCCCGCGCCTATGCAGGCAATTTTGATAACGACGAATTGCTGTCCGCCTCAGAAAAGGTGCATTTTCTGGGTAAAAAAATGTATATCACCCTTAATACTCTTGTTACCGACAGAGAGCTTGATTCCGCACTTTCCTTTGCCCGTTTTCTGTATGAAAACAAGGTGTGCGACGGTATTATCATTCAGGACCCGGGTCTTGCCAAGGAAATAAAGGTTAATTTTCCTCACCTTTCTCTCCACGGGTCTACGCAGATGTGTATACATTCTGCCGCAGGCGTTGTCAAAGCCGCAGAAATGGGGCTTGAGCGTGTGGTCATCGCCCGCGAAGCAAGCAGAGAGGAAATACAAAAATGCGTGGCAACGGGTATTGAGATAGAGGCGTTTATCCACGGCGCATACTGTGTGTCCCAGTCGGGGGGTTGTTTTATGTCCTCCTTTATCGGCAAACGAAGCGGAAACCGTGGCGCCTGCGCCCAGCCCTGCAGATTGCCTTATGAAGGCGGCTATCACCTTTCCTTAAAGGATATGTGTCTGGCTCATCATATTCCTTCATTGGTTTCGGACGGTGTGGCTTCCCTTAAAATAGAGGGCAGAATGAAATCTCCCGAATACGTTTATTCGGTTACAAAGACCTACCGCACGTTGCTTGACGAGGGCAGAGTGCCTGACGAAAAGGAGATAAATTCCCTTTCCGCCGTCTTTTCCCGAAGCGGATTTTCAGACGGATATTACGTTGGCGCAAGGGGTAAAAATATGTTCGGCATCCGCAAGGAGTCGGATAAAGAAAAAACCAGAGAAACCTCTGTGCAAATACCGGCTTTGCCCGAAAAAACCGTTGATATATGGGGATATTTCGGCAAAGATGAAACCTACGTTACCGCCGTGTGCGAAGAAAACGCCTTTACCGCTTACGGTGCTTCCTTGCCTGCAACCGGCAAGGGAACGGACAGCGGCGAGCTGGAAGCCCGTCTTGCCAAAACCGGCGGCAGCGGCTTTAAGGCAGGAAATATAACCGCAGAGGCGGAGGAGGGCATATTTATGCCTGCGTCTGCAGTAAACGCCTTGCGCAGAGACGCCTTGTCGGGACTTAAAGAGGAGATATTAAAAGCAAATTCTCCTGTAGACAGCCAAAAGCCATTTGAAATTAAAAAAGAACCCCTTTTGTTCCTTCCCGTAAAGGGGGATATATACCGTATTTACGATATTGAAAACGGGTTTAATATCCCGAGCAACGCCGCCAGAATAGATATACCTGTCTGGCAGATAGAAGCTGAACGTTTCCCCAAGGAAAAAGCGGATATTATTTCGGTGGTGCTTCCCCGTGTTATTACCTCCGCAGAGGAAGGGGATATCCGCACGCTTCTTGAGAAAGCGCGTGAAATGGGCATAAAGCGTGTTACGGTGTCCAATATCGGCCATATATCTCTTTGCGGCGGATTTGCCGTTTACGGCGACCATAATCTTAACGTATCCAACACACGTTCCGCCCGTGTTTATGAGGAAATGGGTCTTTCGGGTATATGCGTTTCTCCCGAGGTAATGCCAAGGTCTGTTCAGACGGATATCGGTGAATATCCCGTTTACGGCAGGCAGGTTTTAATGCATACCGAAAACTGCATTATCAAAAACATTTCCGGCTGTGTTAAGGGATGCAAGTCCGTTCTTAAGGACCGTGTGGGCGCAGCCTTCCCCGTGTGGGGGGAATACAACCAC
>JAZSIT010000034.1:0-13373 GCA_045533895.1 Eubacteriales bacterium | reverse complement strand
GTAGTGAAGGTTTTTTCGGTATCGAAATCGTAGTAAAATCCGTTGTCAATAGCAGGTCCGATAGCCAGACGGGTATCGGGGTAAAGTCTCTTTACCGCCTGCGCAAGAATATGTGCCGCCGAATGTCTCAGCGTTCTGAGTTCGTTAAGTTCTATCTGATCCATAGCATTTTCCTCCATAGATTATTAATGTAAATAATACATCATTTTTAGTTTGCTGTCAATATCTCTTTTGCTTTTGCCACCGCGCCGTATACCGGTTCATTATTCAACGTGGTTATCTCGGTATCAAACAGCAAATATTTTTTTATTATTTTCTTTGTTATTTCCTGCTTGCCGATACCGCCTGCCATACACACGGGTATCTCACCGCCGTATATTTCGCAGGCGCGGTTAATAAGCCCCGCCAAATACTCAAAATTCTGCTCAAGTATGGCGCAGGCATATATATCACCCTTTTGGTACGCTTCAAACACAAGAGGCGCAAAGGATGCTATATACTTTTTGTCTGCGGCAATAAGGTCAGAAAGCGCGCTGAGCAGGTCGTTTCCTATCTTTTCGGTAACAAGACTGTTAAGCACACCGCATTCCTCGCGTCCGTCCAGACAGCGCAGCGCGTGTGCAATAGCGGCTTTGCCGATCTCATATCCGTTACCGATACAATCGAACTTGCCGTATCCGCCGATACGGATTATCTCTTTTCCTTTTTTCATAAAGCAGGAAGAGCCGGTGCCGCATATAACAATGGCACCGTCTTTTTCGGGAAAAGCTGAATATATCACATTTATACCGTCGTGCAGAGCTTCCGACCTTGCTTGCGGAAACGTTTCTCTTAACCAAGCATTTGCGCGGGCGCTGTAGTCGGCAGCGGTTATTCCCGCAACACCGCAGTATATAGCGGCGATGCTGTGGATATCAACATCCAAAGCCTGAACGGCGGAAAATATGTTTTTGGTCGAATTTTCAAAGCCGATATCGTTGGGATTACATCCAGCCGCGTAGGATACGCGGAGAATGTTTCCGTCGATATCAGCGAGGGCGGCGGCGGTTTTTGTTCCACCGCCGTCAACACCGATAATGTACTTCATTTTAGTTCTTCATACCCTTAAGGTAATCGCGGATGTCCTCCAGTGCGGAAAGAGTCTTTTCCTCAACAGTAGGCTCTGCGGGGATAGCAGCCTTTGCAGCTTCCTCTGCAGCCTTTGCCGCAGCCTCTGCCGCTGCTTTTGCTTCTTCTTCAGCCTTCTTCTTTGCTTCCAGCTTATTGCGGAAGGACATAGCAACCTTCACTACGATAAACATAGTAAACGCAATGATAAGGAAATCAATTATGTACTGGATAAACTGACCGTACTTAACAGCTACCTCTGCAACTGCGGGGGTAACTACTGCGCCTTCCTCGTTAACAACCTCTGCAACTGCTTCTACCAGCACCCATTTAAGGTCGGTAAAGTTTACGTCGCCGAGGAGGAAACCGATGCAGGGCATAATAACGTCTGCAACGAGAGAGGAAACGATAGCCTTGAATGCGGTACCGACAACGACACCGACAGCCATATCAAGGATATTGCCCTGAGAAATAAATTTCTTAAAATCGTCTGCAAAAGTCTTTATTTTTCCCATTTTCAATTAGTCCTTTCCGTTCAGTTTTGCAAGAAGTGCTTCAAGGTCTGCGCCGTGAACTGCACACGCCTGCTCAATGGTTTCGCCTCTGGAATGAGGGCAGCCCAGACAGTGCATACCGATCTCTTGGAAATACTTTGCTTTTTCGGGTGCGTTATCAAGAACGTCGCCGATGATGGAATCTTTTGTAATCATTGTTAAAAATCCTCCTGTTGATTTTCTAATTTGAATTTTGGTTTATCTTTATTTTTAATAATGATACCGTAAATTAATTTTGCAATTTGTACTGTGCCGTAATATCCCAAAGTTATCGCCGCAGTTATACCGTAAGCAATACCTGTGGGCGGTGTGTAACCGAACACTTCCGCCATAAAGGGTATGTAAACCAGTCCGCATACCAATCCAATTATTACTGCCGCCGCTATAATTACCTTGCTTATTCCGAGGGGAGTACGCAAAAACAGCGGTTTTCTTGAAATGTTGGTTATGGCATAAAGTATAAGCAACACAGCCATTGCCATAAAAGCGCAGGTGTTTCCGCAGAGAATATATACTGCAGTCACTGCACCGCCGCCGAATACGGAGTACAGTATAGGATATACAAAATCCTTAACCGAAGGCTTGGTTTTGTATTTTTTAATCTTTTCGCCCAGTATGTTTTTGCTTGTGGGGGCGAAGGTAAGGGAAAGTGCAATAATAAAATTGAATATAACTCCGCCGAACAGCATATCTTGCAGTCTTAACGGAACTTGAATACCGCACAGTATGCCCGCAACCGTTGCGGTCAGTGCGGTTACAAACGCCACGCACAGATATTCGGTTACCGCGTGTATGCGGGCGGATATGGTTTTTGCGGCGCCAATGGCATAGGAGATTATATGGAATCCGTCCTCCAGCATAATAACGTCACTTTCGTGCTTAAGCGTATCCGGCGAATCGGTATCGCTTACAAAGGTAACGTCTGCCTCCTGCACCAGGGGCAAGTCCTCCATACTTCCTGCCGTTACTGCAATATATCGCTTGTCCTCGTGGCGGTAACGTAAAACGTCAATCCACTGGTCATCGTCAATTCCCACAAACAGCTTGTACAAAGGCTGGTTCGCAATATACAGACCGGGGTTTGTTTCCCGTATTCCGTCTGCGGATATCGCCTGACTCTCGTCGGTAATAATTCCCGCTTCTTTAGCCAGTGTAAGGGAAGGGTAGTAAGCTTCTTCACTGCGAAGCACTGTCTCTATTCCCGCGCGGCGGCATTTGTATACTGCGGCGGCAGGGTCAACTCTGAAGGCGGAGCCAAGACCTATAAATCCCATAAGGACCAACTTGTCCTCCACCGAGTAATCTTTAAGCGTATCCGAATCGGTGCGTCCCGTAGCAATTGCAATAACCGTTTCCGCTTTTTCCTGCATCTTTTGAATAGCTTCGTGCATACGGGTAGCGGCGGCATCGTTCATGCGGTATACCGAACCGTTTTTGCGGTAGCCCATACAACGGCTGATAATGGAATCAGGCGTTCCTCTTACAATTACAAAGGTCTTTCCGCCTGAAAGCACTAAAGTTCTGGTAACAATACTGTTTGACGAAACCTCTGTATCTATACGGAAAAACTCGCCCTCAAGGTTGGAAATATCAGCCAGCATAAAATCGCAGGCGTCGGCAATAGCCATATCCGGTTTTCTGCCCGTATATCTGTGCCTGCCGCGCTGGTGTCCCTTTTCGTCGGCATTTTTCTTTACGTCAGAGCAAATAAGGGCATATTTTAACAGCTTTTTGTGGTTTTCACTTTCAGCCTCGTGTATATCGGTAATCTTTCCGTCGGCGTACAGCTCGGTAACAAACATCTTCTTGGGCGGGAACGCCTGCTTTCTTGAACACATAACCGTGTCCACGTTGCCAAGTTTGCCGATACTGTTGAGATTACCTACTGCGGCGTTGTTTTCAAGCATTTTTCGGGTGCCGTGTCCAAGGGATATAAAGGTAAGGGCCCGGCAACTGTCGTACATGGATATATATCCCAACGTGAGGGACAGTATAAACATATCCGCAATATCTTTTCCTGCGGCAATACCGAGTGTAAGCAGTAAGAAGCATATAATAACCGAAATAAAGGACATCGCTTTTCCCACTGCAGATGCGTATTTAAGCAAACCGGGAGTGTAATCCTGTGCTTGCTTTGTATTCACCTTGCGGGTGAGAACGTTTTTACCCGTCTCGCACACTATCGCCGTGCCGCTTCCGCCGATAATTACCGTGCCTGCATATACCATATTGGTGTGGCACAGCATATCGGGGCGGTTGTATTCTACTGCGGCTGTTTTGAAAACAGCTTCGTTTTTTCCGTTAACCGAAGTTTCCAGCACGGATAAATGGGCGCAGGAAATAAGTCTTGCGTCCGCAGGGACAATGTTTCCCGTTTCCAAGGTTATTATATCGCCCGGCACAAGACCGCGACTGTCTATAACAAATCTTTTTCCGTTTCGGGTTACCGTTGCTCTCGTTGCGGAATAGTTGCGTATACGCTCCAGCGATTGGGAGGCGGATGCCTCCAATCCCGCGTTGATAAACATTATTATAATTACCGTAACGCCCAGCAATATAAGCTCCGGTCTGTCAGGCTGAAACACATACATAAGAAATGCAGTGGCGGCAAGGAACAGACCCATAAGTCCCTGAAGCTGGTTTTTGAAGCTGGTGGTAAAACCGGTCTTAATTTCGTCGTACAAGGTGTTTGCGCCCTTAACACGGCGGATTTTTTTAACCGTTTCATCGTCAAGACCGTCGGCAAGGTCGCTTTCCAGCAGTACCGCCAGCTCTTCAATATCCATGGATTCCGGCTCGAACACGCCCTCCGCCTGCTTACGGCTGTTTGAGGTTATTGTTCTTATTCTCTCGGAATAATCCGGCATTTATCCTTTTCTCCTTTCGGATGAAAATGTTTTTGGTATTTGTCAGATAGTAGTAATAACCATCCCGTTTTCGTCTGCAGACAGACTGACCGCCTTTATGGTGTTTGCGGTGTTTTCAATAAGTGCGGTTGCCAGCGCGTCCTCAACCTCTGTCTGTATAAGTCTGCGCAGATTACGGGCACCGTATTTATCGGAATATCCCTTTTCTACCAGCATGTCAACAGCCTTTTCGTCGTAGGAAAGGGTAATATCCTTTTCGTTAAGCACCTTTTCAAGATCGCCCAGCATAATACGGCAGATAGATGCGAAATGCGCTTTATCAAGACGGTTGAACACAACGATATCGTCCACACGGTTAATAAACTCGGGGCGCAGGAACTGCTCCAGCGCCTTTCTCACTCTTGCTTCGTCGGAAGACTTTGCGGTGGTGGTAAAGCCTGCGGCAGAGGAAATATCCGTACTGCCTGCGTTGGTGGTCATAACAATAACCGCGTTTTCAAAGTTAACCGTTTTTCCGTGGGAATCGGTTATTCTGCCGTCATCAAGTATCTGGAGCAGAATATTCAGTACATCAGGATGCGCTTTTTCAATTTCATCAAAGAGCACCACGGAATAGGGCTTGCGGCGAATCTTTTCGGAAAGCTGACCCGCTTCGTCATATCCCACGTATCCGGGAGGAGAGCCTATAATACGGGAAACCGAATACTTTTCCATATATTCCGACATATCAAGACGGATAAGGGATTCGGGTGAATCGAACAGATAGGATGCCAGCACCTTGACAAGCTCGGTCTTACCTATACCCGTAGGTCCTGCGAAAATAAAGGACACCGGCTTTTTTTTGTAGGAAATGCCTGCTCTGGAACGGCGTACCGCCTTTGCAACCTTTTCTACCGCCTCGTCCTGACCGACAATGCGGTCTTTTATTGCGGGAACGAGGTTTTGTATCTTTTCAAATTCGTTTTCGCTTATACTGGATGCAGGTATGCCCGTCCATATTTCAATAACCTTTGCAAGATCCTGCTCGGTTACGGTAAGGGTATCTCTTTCTGCGGAAAGCTGGTCGAAAAGACTGTTTTTCTGAATAAGTTCGGTCTTTACGGAAGCGATAGACGCAAAGTCCTCGTCGGTTTTTTCTGTCTTTGCTTCCAACGCAGCCTGCTGTTCGTTAAGAGCCTTTATCTCGTCTGCAAGAGAGTTTATCTTGTTGACTACATCGGAATTCATGGAAAGGTTTGCGCAGGCTTCGTCCATAAGGTCAATAGCCTTATCGGGCAGGTATCTGTCTGTAATATATCTTTCGGAAAGAACTACCATTCTGCGGCACATTCCGTCGGGAATACGGATTCCGTGGAATTTTTCGTAGTTTTCCTTAATACCCTCAAGAATCTTTATACTGTCCTCAATAGAGGGCTCGTTTATCATAACGGGCTGGAATCTGCGCTCAAGTGCTGCGTCTTTTTCAATATATTTGCGGTATTCGGTAAGTGTGGTTGCACCGATAAGCTGAATCTCACCTCTGGAAAGAGCGGGCTTTAAGATATTAGCGGCATTCATACCGCCCTCTGCATCACCTGCGCCTACAATAGAGTGTACCTCATCGATAACCAAAATAATATTGCCGTTTTGCTTTACTTCTTCAATAAGTCCCTTCATACGGCTTTCAAACTGGCCGCGGAACTGCGTTCCCGCAACCATAGCCGTCATATCAACCAGCATTACCTCTTTGTCTTTAAGCTTGTAGGGTACGGTACCCGCAACGATACGCGCTGCCAGCGCCTCTGCCACTGCGGTCTTACCAACGCCCGGCTCACCTATAAGGCAGGGGTTATTCTTTTGTCTGCGGCAGAGTATCTGCATAACTCTTTCAAGCTCACTGCTTCTGCCGATAACCTTGTCCAGCTTGCCTTCCTTTGCTCTGCCGGTAAGGTCAATGCAGTATTGCTCCAAAAACTTGCGGGGCTTTGCCTTTTTATTGTCGTTTTTGTTTCCTTTTGCATTTTGCTTGTCTTTTCTCACCTCGTCGGGAAGGTTAAGTCCTTCCTGAGCAGGGAAGAGGGGACCCAGATTAAGGGAGGGTGCTCTGCCCTCGTTTTCTCCGTTATCCATACCTTCGGTAGGAACAAGACCGGATATCTCGTCGGACATTGCGTCAAACTCCTCGGGAGTTATGCCCATTCTTTCAAGAATATCGTCCACGGGCTTAAGACCCATTTCACGTGCGCATTTCAGACACAAACCCTCGTTAACGGTATTGCCGTTGTCAATGCGCTGCATATATATAACAGCCACGCGCTTTTTACAGCGGGAACATAATTTCAGAACCATAGTTTACTCCTTGTTTGCTTTTCCGACTTTTCGAAAAATGGTAAAATAATACATAAGTAGTGCGAAAATAAGTGCAGATGCCAGTATTACCGTCAATATTACATTTATCACCGTGTTATCGGGATAAATAATAAACACCATGGTTGTTGCGGCGAATATGACTGTTGCCATTTTGCCGAACCAGCTTGACGGTGTTACCGTGCTTATCTTTTTTGCCAGCACCAAAGCACCCGTGACCATCGTCATTTCTTTAAGAAAGAAAATAACGGCTATCCATATAAAAAAGTGGTTTTCGATAGATAAAGATATCATTGCAGCCGCCTGCATCAGTTTATCTGCCATCGGGTCGAGTATCTTTCCCGCTTCGGTTATCCAGCCGTATCTGCGGGCAAGGAAACCGTCTACCACGTCGGTAAGCTCAGCCGATAAAAAGATTAAAAGCGACCATATCTTGGGCGGACTTTCAACAAAATAGACATATACGAACAGTGGAATCATTAAGAGCCGTATAACGGACAAAATATTAGGTATATGCTTTTTTTCAAAATGCATTTTTTCACTTCCTTTCGGCACTGTTAAAACAGCAGACCGAAAATATTGTAATTACTAAAGAACTTAAATAAAAATGTGCTTTCGGGGTTTACTTCCGCCAAAATTCCGCCAATGGCGTTGTAGGACAAAAGCATCTGCGTAAGGGAAACGAAGATGCACACCTGAACAAGGGCAATAACGCAGCCAACTGCAATGCCCAAAGCGGTGTTGGCTTGCTTTAATACGGGCAGCTCGGTAAACTTTTCAAGCAGTATTACCGCAACCGTTGCCGCAACAAACACCGTAACGAATATCACTGTGAAAACGATAAAGGTAAGCAGAGTTTTAAGCAGTGCAGGTGCCACCTTGTCGGCAATAGATATTTTAATATCCTCTGCCTTTGTGGCTATCCAGTTGTCTATATCTGCACTTATCTCATCTGCGTCAATTCCTGCGTAGGAGAGCAGGGTAACGATATCTGCTTTGCTTTTTCCCTCGTCCTTTTCCTCTTCGTCATCTGTAATACTATCTACCATTTCAACAACGCCGGCGTGTATTTTTGTTTCCGTATTAACAGCAAATTGGGTTTCGGAAATGTAATTTCTCACCGGAACTACCAGCATAAACGCCGCCGCCAACGCTACAACTACCGTGAGCGAGCGCAATACCATTTTCACAAATCCCTGTCTCCATGCGATTATGATATTAACGGCTATTATCACCAGAATAATGATATCCAGTGCTATACTCATTATTTACCCTCCGTAAGCGAGCTTTTGTCCTCTTCCAGTTCGGTCTCGGTAAGGGTATCAGTACCGTAAACCGTAACGCCGGAATATGTAAAAACAAGCAGTTTGTCTTCGGATATTATCATATCAACAGCTTCGTTATCCACCGTTATGTTGAACAGCATTTCGTTGCTTTGCAAATCGTATACGGTAAGTGCTCCCATAGAAAGCATGTAAAGTCTGTCGCCTTGTATAAGAATGTCATCGGGAGAAGACTCAAGAGAAGTGCTGTATATCTCTTTACCGTCCGCACCGTATACCTTAAAAGTCTTGCTTTCTGCCAGACCTGCCGTATCAAAGGTAAGGGAAACGTAGTTTTCACCGTAGGTACAGCCAAGCAAGCCGTAGCCAAGTTTTTGCTCTGCTATTTCGTTGTTGTCCTTATCATAAAAGCGGATGTATTTGTCCGTAAGTATAATATACCCGCCATCGGACGTAAAATGACAGCTAAGGGGCAATTCGCCCGCAAACTTAAAATTGGCAATAGGTTCTTCGGTTCCGGTGTCAAACAAAGCGGCAGAACCCAAATAATCTCCGTTCTCGGCAATATGAGACAACACCAACACTTTTTTACCGTTGTTATCCAACTGCAATGCGGTGGAATATTCGGTAGGAAAATAGTGGGAAAACACCAGACGGTAGTTGGAATCGTAAACGTAAACCGCACTTCTGTAATTCTTTGCACCGGAAAGTACCGCGTAAGAGCCGTTTTCCGAAGCGGATATACCCAGTATGGGATATCCGAAATCCTCGGTATAAACGGGAGAGAAGGAGTTATATACGTTCAGTTCCTTGCCGCCCAAGTCGTATATTATCATATTTTTTCCTGCAGTGAGCAGCATAGGAGTATCGTTTTTTAGCGGTGCTCTTTGCAAAAGCTGGCCCGATGTATCATATACAGCCAGTTGAGTTTTGCTTAATACCGCAATATCACCGCGCACCATTGTGTAGCGGTTGGTCTTATCGGTATCAAAGGCTATTTCCGTGCCGATATCTATTTCCTCGTTTTGCTCAAAGGAAATGAATTTAAGCAGGTATCTGAAATTTTCTATTGTTAATTCCTCCGGATAGAAGGAATATGAAAACAGACAAAATGCCACCAATGCGATTATTACCGCAAACATACCTATTTTTGCGCGGTTTGCCAGCTTTTGATAGTATGCCTCCGCAGTAGGTGTCTGCTGCTTTTTCGCCTGTTTTCTTTTGTCTTTGAAAATTGAAAAGGCGCTCATTTTTACCTCTTAATAAACAAGCTTGTTGAGAAACAGACCCTTTGCAGGTGCGGTCATACCGGCGCAGTTTCTGTCCTTGGCCTGAGTTATCTTTTCGATATCCCGATTTTTTCTGCCGTATGCTGCCTCTACAAGAGTGCCTGTCATTATTCTTACCATATTGTACAAAAATCCGTCTGCCGCTACGTTTATACGTATGTAATCTCCGTCGCGGGTTACGTTCATGTATTTTACCGTGCGCACTGTATCGGTTATCTTGCTTCCTGCTGACATATAGGAGCGGAAATCCTTTTTACCCACAAAGTTTTGCGCAAGTGTATTCATTTTCTCCGCATCCAAAGGGCGGGGGCAGTGCCACACACGGTTATCAAATACGTTTTTTCCTCTGGCGTTCCACAAAACGTATTCGTATTCTTTTTCAATGCAGTGGTATCTGGGATGAAAATCCTCAGGTACCTCTCGTGCCTTCAAAGCACAAATATCGTCGGGCAGACAACTGTTCAGTGCCAGTGGCAATGCTGTTTCCTTGATAGCATCAACTCCGGATATTACGCACAGATATTCTCTTGCGTGCACACCCGCGTCGGTCCGTGAACAGCCCGTAACCGGCGGACGTACGCCAAATACCTTTTCCGCCGCATCCTGCACAGTCTGCTGTATGCTTATTGCATTGCTTTGCACCTGCCAGCCGCAGTAGGCTGTGCCGTCAAAGCAAAGTGTCACTGCGTAATTCACAGCGGTATCACCACCCGGTTAAGAAAAAATATTCCCACACAGCACAATACCGATACACCAAGAAAAATATAATCGGCAGGCCGTGTTTTTATTACTTTCATTCGTGTTTTTCCCTCTCCGCTTCTGTAGCAACGGCATTCCATTGCCTCTGCCAATTCAAAGGCGCGTCTGTATGCCGAAACGAAAAGCGGCACCAAAATAGGTATAAGCGCCTTTACACGGTTAAACAGGTTGCCGGATTCAAAATCCGCACCTCTTGCCTTCTGGGCGGATATTATCTTATCCGTCTCCTCAATAAGAGTTGGGATAAAGCGAAGGGCAATAGACATCATCATGGCGAAATCATGTATAGGCACGCCTATTTTTTTGAGGGGTGTAAGCAGTCTCTCAATTCCGTCTGTAAGGTCAAGAGGGGAAGTGGTATAGGTAAGCAAAACGCTGGTGCCCGCAACAAGGCAGGTAAGACGAACTACCATTTTAACCGCATTTTCGATACCCTCACGGTATATTTTTATAAACTTCCACTCAAACAGTATATTCTCGCCGTTTGCGAAAAAAAGATTTATAACGGCTGTAAATATTAAAACAAATATAAGCGGCTTCAGTGATTTTATAACCGTCTTTAAGGGAATTGACGATATTATCACCAGCAAAGCCGTTGCCACTGCCACCGCGGTAAAAGCAAGTGCGCTTTTTGCAAAAAGCACAAATACCAGATACACAATAAGCATTATTATCTTTATCCGTGCATCCGTGCGGTGGAGAAAAGAATTTCCGGGGAAATATTGCCCCAGAGTTATATCCTTAAGCATTGCCGATTCCTTTTTCTTTTAATAGCTTTTCGCCGAATTTTACGGTATAAACGTCGTCACGCTCGATTACTCCGCGCTTTTTCAGCTCGTGGAAAAGACGGGTTATCTGAGGCAGGTCAAGGGATGAATCCATAAGCGCATTTATATCCGCAAAGGTTTCCTCCACAGTGCCGTAGGAAAACACCTTTCCTTCCTTAAGCACCAGTATCATATCCGAATACTTTGCCACGTCCTCCATGCTGTGGGAGATAAGTAACACCGTTCCGCCGGTCTCGTTTTTATAGTTTATTATTCCCGAAAGAATCTCCGCTTTGCCCACAGGGTCAAGTCCTGCGGCAGGCTCGTCAAGCACCAATACCTCGGGGCGCATAGCCATAACGCCTGCAATGGCAACTCTTCGCTTTTGTCCGCCGGAAAGCTCAAAGGGTGATCTTTCCAGCACATTTTCGGGAATACCGCACATTTTTGCGGCTTCCGACACACGGACGTTTATTTCTTCATCGGACAAGCGCATGTTTTTGGGGCCGAATGCAATATCCTTACCAACGGTTTCTTCAAAAAGCTGGTATTCCGGGTACTGAAACGCCAATCCTACCTTAAAGCGTATCTTGGATATTTCCTTGGGCTTTTCCCAGATATCCTTGCCTTCAAGATATACTTTACCTGCGGTAGGCTTGTTAAGCCCGTTCAGAAGCTGTGCCAACGTGGATTTTCCGCTTCCAGTGTGACCGATAATTCCGGTTATCTTTCCCTTGGGGAACTCTATATTAACATTGTCCAAAGCGACCTTGCGGAAGGGCGTGCCCTCTCCGTAGACCACGGAAACGTTTTCAAGTCTTAATGACATTTCTTTGCAAATTCCTCTTCGATAATATCTGCGGCTTCTGCCACGTGTATGGCTTCGGGAAGCCCCAGGTCATACAGCAGTTCGGTTACCTGAGGCACGGAAAGGGACATTTTGCGTAATTCGTCTACTCTTGCGAATATCTCTCTCGGCGTGCCGTCCATAGCAACACTGCCTTTGTTCATAACAATAATTCGGTCAGCCATAGCCGCCTCATTCATGTGATGTGTAACCGTTATAACGGTTATGCCCCGCTTGTTAAGCTCCGACATTGCGGCAGATATCTCTCTCCTGCCCGCAGGGTCAAGCATTGCGGTGGCTTCGTCAAATATAATACATTGGGGGTTCATTGCAAGTATACCCGCAATAGCCACTCTCTGCTTTTGTCCGCCGGAAAGCTTGTATGTGGAATGCTTTGCATATTCGCTCATACCCACAGCCGCCAGTGCATCATCCACACGCTTGCGTATCTCTGCAGAAGGTACACCCAAATTCTCGGGTGCAAAGGCAACGTCCTCCTCTACCACAGAGGAAACTATCTGGTTATCGGGATTTTGAAACACCATTCCGCATTTTTCGCGTATGGTCTGCTGCTGTTCCTCGTCGGATGTATCCATCCCGTCTATATATACTTTTCCTCCTGAGGGAGCAAAAATTCCGCACAACAGCTTTGCCAGCGTGGATTTTCCGCTTCCGTTATGCCCGATTATAGCGGTATAACTGCCCTTCTCAAAGGAAAGTGACACGTTGTTTACCGCAGGAATAAGGTTTCCCTCATAGGTATAGAAAAGCTCGTTTGTCTCAATAAAAGCCATTTTTACCTCGCCGTCCATCTGCTTGCCGCACCGCAGGGCAGGTACATTCCGCTTGCTTCAACGGGCAGACCCAATTCGTCACTATCTACCTTGCCGCCGAACTTATCTACCAGATGTCTGCCAAGAATATAACCGCAGGTGGATGCGGACAGTCCCGTGGTGTAGGAATTAAGCAGGACAAACAGGGGCTCGTCGGATATAACGCCGGAGATAAGACCTATAAGCTTATCCAGCGATTGCTCCAGCATCCATCTCTCTCCCTTGGGTCCTCTGCCAAAGGATGGCGGGTCAAGAATAACAGCGTCATATCTGTTTCCGCGCTTTATCTCACGCTCAACAAACTTTACGCAGTCGTCAACGATATATCTGATTCCATCGTCGGGTACTCCGGAAAGAACAGCGTTTTGCTTTGCGCGGAGCACCATTCCCTTTGATGCGTCTACGTGGCAGACAAAAGCGCCTGCTTTTGCGGCGGCAATGCTTGCGCCGCCGGTGTATGCAAACAGATTAAGCAGTTTTATTTTTCTGCCGGAATTTTTTATGAGTGGCGCAAACCAATCCCAGTTCGCTGCCTGCTCGGGGAAAAGTCCCGTGTGCTTAAAGCCGGTGGGACGGATTATAAACTGCAGTCCGTTCTGGGAGAGGGGATAACCCCCGCGCCATTCCTCGGGAAGCCTGCTCTGAGACCAGCTTCCCCCTCCGGAGCGTGAACGGGAATAGGTAGCGTCAGCCTTTTTCCAGGCAGGATGCTTTTTCATAC
>JAZSIT010000082.1:0-4556 GCA_045533895.1 Eubacteriales bacterium | reverse complement strand
TACCGAATGGTATCTGTTCTTTTTTGGGGCTCACAAAATTGCAACTCTTCATTTGCGCGAAGCGCAACATCATTGATGCGAAGCATCACATCATTGCGAAGCACATCATTTGCGACTTGTCGCAACCTCGTTCATTTGTGTCCGTATAAATGAGTAATGATGTTTTCGCTACGTTCAAAATGATGTTGACCTTCGGTCAAATGATGTTGTGTCCTGCGGACACAAATGAAAAAATCCAAGTCTTTCGACTTGGATTTTTTGTCTAAGGGCTACAAAAAAGATATTTTCGGCAGTTTTGCGTATGAATTTGAACTCTTGCAGTTTTTAGTGAAGTATCGGCTAACGCCGATGTAAAGTTATGCCTAAGGCATAATGAAGTTTTGTGCTGTCGCACAAAGTGAAGTTAAGTGCGCTACTCACTTCCGCAGAAACTTCACTGTCCGTAGGACAACTTCACTTGCGAAGCAAACTTCACGCGCCGAAAGGCGCACTTAGTTGAAAACGAAAAGTTCCTTGTGGAATCTGGCGTTTTCTGGTGGAGCATACGGGACTCGAACCCGTGACCCCAACACTGCCAGTGTTGTGCGCTCCCAACTGCGCTAATGCCCCGTCGAGGCAAATTATAACATAGACCTATACTTTTTGTCAATGATAATTTGCCTTTGTTTTATACAGTATATGCATATACGGAATAGGGATATTCTGTTTCCAGCATTTTTGCAACTATTTTTGCCTTTTCCCCTGTTTCAAAAACGCCGAAGACCGCGCTTCCGCTTCCGCTTAACATGGAAACAGATGCGCCGAGGGACTTTAATCTATCCATTGCCTCCCTGCACTGAAAAGGACAGACGGAATCAAAGGAATTGAAATACACACCCTCTGTATACGGAACGTATTCACGCTCTGTTTTGTCCAGCTCCCCGTACATTTTGCCTGTGGGACAAGGCACGTCCGGCTTGACGATGACCAGATGCAAACACTCTTTTTCCCAAGGGGTGATTATTTCACCGATACCCCTGCACCGCGCCTTTCCGCCGTATACGAGAAAAGGTATATCTGCGCCCAGAGGAGCGGCAATAGAAGCAAGAGTCTGCACATCGAGAGAAGCCGAATACATTTTGTTAAGACCCCTAAGTACCGCCGCCGCGTCTGCACTGCCGCCTCCCAAGCCTGCCTGAGAGGGGAGATGCTTTTTCACGGTTATTTCCACAGACGGAGTTATGCCCGTATATGCGAAAAACGCCTGCGCCGCCTTGTATGCAAGATTGTCCTTTTCATCAATATCCATATCGCAGGTAACGCGCAGAGTATCGCTTTTTTCAAGCACCACCTCGTCAAAAAGAGAGACGGTGTGCATTACGGTATCTATATCGTGGTATCCGTCGGCGCGTTTTTTGCCCACCGACAAAAACAGATTTATTTTAGCGTACGCTTTTTCTGTCATTTTTTAAGCCCTTTTACGAATTCGTCGATACGGACGATAGCCTTTTTAATATGGGAAGTGGAATATGCATAAGAGATACGTGCATAGCCTTCCCCGCTTTCGCCAAAGGCTGTACCGGGAACAATGGCAACGCCTTTTTCCGCCAGAAGTCTTTCGCAAAACTCTTGAGAAGACATTCCGAAACGGGAAATATCGGCAAAGACGTAAAACGCGCCCTCGGGCATCATGCAGTCGATACCCGCTTCCTTCAAGCCCTTTACGATAAGTCTGCGTCTGCCGTTATATTCATCGCGCATATATTCAATATCGCCGTCGCCGTTTTTAACAGCCTCAACTGCGGCGTACTGTGCGGTGGTGGGCGCGCACATTATACCGTACTGGTGAATTTTGTGCATTTGCGCGGTTATTTCGCGGGGAGCGAGAGTATAGCCCAAACGCCAGCCTGTCATTGCATAAGCCTTGGAAAAGCCGTTTGCAACGATAGTGCGCTCACGCATACCGTCAATAGAAGCGATGGAAACGTGCTTTTCGCCATAAGTAAGCTCTGCATATATCTCATCGGAAATGACAACAAGATTGTGCTTTATTGCCACCTTTGCAACCGCTTCAAGCTGTTCTTTACGCATAATAGAGCCGGTGGGGTTGTTGGGGAAAGGCAGAATGAGCGCCTTTGTGCGAGGGGTGATGCAGGACTCCAGTTCCTCTGCGGTGAGGGTGAAGCCGTTTTCCTTTTTAAGAGGGAGAATGACGGGATTTCCTGCCGCCATTGTAACCAGAGGGTCATAGCACACGAAGGAGGGCTGTGGCACGATTACCTCGTCGCCGGGGTCAATAACAGCGCGGAGAGCAAGGTCGATAGCCTCACTGCCGCCTACCGTTACGATAATTTCGTCCTTGGGGTCGTAGGTAAGGTCAAAACGGCGGGATGCGTACTTGGAAAGCTCCGCACGCAGCTCAAACAGACCGCTGTTGGAGGTATAATAGGTTCTGCCCTCCTCAAGAGAGCGGATACCTGCCTCGCGGATATGCCAAGGAGTGGTAAAGTCGGGCTGACCTACCGTAAGGGCGATAACGTCCTTCATTGTCTCCAGCATATCGAAAAATTTGCGTATTCCCGAGGGCTGTAAGGAAACAGCCCTTTTGGAAAGTATAGAAGAATAGTCCATTACCAGCCGTTACCTCTCAAGTCCACGGTGTCATTTTCAAAGGTAACGCCGAAATCCTTATAGCGCTCCATAATAAAATGGGTTGCGGTAGCGGTAACGCCCTCGATAGTGGCAAGCTGTTCAGCAACAAACACAGCCACATCACGCATGGTGCGGCATTCAACAAGCACCGCAAGGTCGTATGCTCCGGACATAAGGAACACGCTTTTTACCTCGTTAAAGCGGGCAACTCTCTCTGCCACCGCATCAAAGCCCTTGTCTCTTTGAGGAACAGTCTTAAGCTCAATGAAGGCGGAAACGCTTTCTCTGTCCGTCTTATCCCAGTTGATGATAGTCTTTATACCGAGAATAATACCGTCACGGCGGCAATCCTCAAGCATTTCGTTGACTGTGCCAACAGAAACGTCCAGCATAGCGGCAAGCTCATCGGCGGACAAAAGGGGATTTTTTTCAATAATGGAAAGAAGTTTTGTTTTCATATTATATCACTCCTAAAACAAGGATAGCTGATCTGTTTCGGGAAGATCTCCCAAACAGTTGTTGGTTTTTAGTATCTCCACCACGTTTTTATTAAGTCCTGCGGTAATACGCAGTTCCTCTAAGGTGGCGCAATCGGTTTCGTGTATGGTCTTATAAATATTTTCAGCCGCAGTATCGCCCAATCCGTTCAAAGCAGACAAGGGCAGACGTATCTTGCCGTCCTCAGGCTTGAAAACGTACGCCTCCGACTTATACACGTCAACGGGCAGGAAGGATATTCCTCTTGCGTACATCTCGCGCACCATCTGCATTACGGTAATGGTATCTTCGTCCTTGGCTGTGGTATCGTTAAGCGCCTCCAATTCCTCAATACGCTTGGATATGACAGAGGGAGAGGACAGAGCCAGCTCACTGTCAAAGCCTGCGTTCTTAGAGCATTTTACCGTGAAATACGTGGCGTAAAACGCCAACGGCTCGTGCACCTTGTACCAGCCCAGACGTATTGCCGATATCATATATGCGGCGGCGTGGGCTTTTGGGAACATGTAACGTATCTTGGCAAGAGATTCAATATACCACTCGGGAACGCCGGAAGCGCGCATAGTCTCTACCATAGGCTCGGGAATGGGAAGTCCTTTTTTGTTTTTACGGACAAACTCCATTATCTTAAACGCGCTTTCCTTTTCCACGCCTGCGTACATAAGGTAAACCATTATACTGTCACGGGTACCGATTATCTCGGAAATGGTGCAGGTGCCGTTTTTGATAAGCTCCTGACCGTTGCCCAGCCATATTCCCGTTCCGTGGGAAAGTCCCGAAAGCTGCAAAAGATCGGAAAATTTGGTGGGGTGCGCGTCACGTATCATTTCACGAACGTAAGGCGTACCGCACTCGGGCAAGCCGAAGGTGCCGAAATCCGACCCGATCTGGTCAGGCGTAACGCCCAGCGGACGGGTAGATTCAAAAAGCTCCATGGTAGCGCGGTCGTTCATGGGAACGGTGCGGACGTCTTTTCCGGTAAAGGTCTCCAGCCATTTGTAGATGGTGGGAACGTCGTGTCCCAGAATATCAAGCTTGAGCAGGGTATCGTGAAGGTATTCGAACGCGAAGTGGGTGGTAATAACACCCGAATCGTCCTTATCCGCAGGGTGCTGTACGGGAGTGAAATCGTATATCTCGTACTGCTTGGGGATAACCACGATACCGCCGGGGTGCTGTCCCGTCGTACGCTTTACGCCTACAAGACCGTTTACAAGACGGTTTTCCTCGGCTTTGGAAAGTGTCTTTCCCTGCTCCTCCAAAAACTTTTTAACGTAACCGTATGCGGTTTTTGAAGCAATAGTACCAACAGTACCTGCGCGGAAAATATTTTCCTTGCCGAAAAGCACCTCGGTATAATGGTGCGCCTCGGACTGGTTGTCCGAAGAGAAGTTAAGGTCGATATCAGGCGCCTTTTCCCCGTGGAA
>JAZSIT010000112.1:0-3439 GCA_045533895.1 Eubacteriales bacterium | reverse complement strand
CTCAATGTATTCTTTCGGTAGATACTTGGTAACGGGGTTTTCTTCAATAAAGGTTCTGGCGAGAAGCTCGCTTGTACTGAAGGTGTCGATAAAGGCTTCCATTTCGTTCTTTTCAATAATCTCACGGCGAACGGTTTCTGCTTTTTCACCTTCAAGTTCCACATATAAATATATGTTTTTAGCGTTTGGCTCAGCCTTTTTGTATGCAATAAAGGTGTCGATATAATCCAGAGCTTTCTCTGCTTCGGTGCAGACAATGTTATATCGAGTTGTCGCATTGAACTGACGGTTGCCAAGCAGATGCACGGAAAAGCCTTTGCGTAAAACAGCATACCCGTCTTCGATCAGCTCTTTAACCGTTTCTTTTTCTACACCATCATCAAGCAACAATACCGCATTGCAAGTCTTGGCATAGTGAAGTGCCTTGGGACTGTTGCCAACAACAATATCGCAGTTATCTTTCTTTAAGGCCTTTGCCAAGCGGAAACCGTTTGTGATAGAAGTGCTAAATACTTCTATTGCAGTGCTAATGGTAGTGAGGAGAGCAAGGATCACACCTAACATATAGGCGATAGAAAAGTGCGAAAAGGCCGCTGTAAACTCTGCTACAACATCCACCTCTATTTCGCCGACGAATAGTTTGATCGTCGAGCCCAAGCAACCAATCAACCCTAAAATCACATTAGACTCATCACCCAGTTCCAAAACGCCATGAAGATACGGAATAAGGTGCAAAGAATAGTTGACCACAATAACAATGCCGATAAACAGCGCGGTTTCATTAAATCGTCTTTTTTTGAATCTGCCGATGATAAAACCGCCAAGCATTAGCGCCTCAATTATTAGAATTATAATGCTAATTATGTTCCACATACGTACCACTCCATTTTGAGTTCCTTCCTGTTCAGTATGACCAGCACAACGCCAACCGAAAAGATCAGCAATGTCAGTACTGCGCATATTGATAATATCACTTCACCGTTCATAGTAGCTCCTTCTATTTCGACTCATTGCTACCGAAGATAGCGTCAAATTCATCATTGGAAGCGGCAGTGGCTTTGTTCGTTGTCGCTTTGGTTGCTGCTTTAGCTTTTGTCGTTGTTGTAGCCTTTTGTGCGGTACTTCCACCAAAGATGGCATCAAAATCATCATTGGATGGTGTAGCTACTGTCAACGGAGTAGGTGCGGACTTTTTGGTCGTCTGTTTCTTCGTTGCGGTAGTCTTGTTCGTTGCAGGAGCTTCCGTTTTCGTTTCCATACCAGGGATAGACACGGTATTGCCGAGAGCTTCCAGTTCTTTTTTGAGCGCGATAGCCTTGTCGCTGTCGAGTCCCTTTGCCACAGTTGTCGGTGCTTTATCCACCATACCTTTTGCGGCAGCGAGCCCAAGCCCCAACGCTCCACACAATACTTTTGTGGTCTTTAACGGTTGATTGCCAACCTTCTCCAAAACAACATCTAAAGTCTTCTTATCAGCCATCGTGACTTCCTCCCTTATGCTTCTGCCTGAACAGAAGCGTTATCATCAAAACTATAATCCTTCATCCATTCGATTGCCGGAGCATATCCTGCTTCGGCTGCACCGGCGATCCATGCGGCCGCCTCGTTTATATCCTGGGGGCGTTCACGACCGAGCTGGTAGCAGATGCCGAGCTGATACATTGCATAGGGCTTACCCATCTTAGCTGCCTTGATCAGCTTTCTCATTTTCTTTGTTTTGCTCACGTAATCGCCTCCTTTGTCGCTAACTTTTTATCTTATAAATCGCGGACGCTGTCCGTTTCTTCCTTGTGTACACTCATAATGTCACCGATATCACAATCAAGAACCTCGCAGATGCGGAGCAAAACATCCAACGAGACCTTCTTGTCACGTCGCAAGCTTGTCATGGTATTGGATGCCATCTCGGTTGCGCGTCTGAGGTCTGCTTTGCTCATCTTCTTATCTACAAGTACCTTCCACAGCTTGTTGTAGCTTATTGTCATTGCCATCGTTATCTCCTTTGTTGCATCTTCGTGGTTTGTTTAATCAAAACGCACACCGGGGTTCAGAAGGGTCACCGGTCGCCATTCTATTCCGTATTCTCGGAGCAACTGTCGAAGCACATCGCTCCTTTGAAAGTGGTGCATATTCTTTATTTCATCGGTATCCATTCGGCGTTCAACCTCGTCAATGACCGATAAATACATTGGAGTCAGCTCTACGGGATCATGCTTCAGCGGACGGAAATCTTCAAGGATCTCCTTCTCAACTTCTTTTCGCTTGTCCTCCGGCAGAAGCTTTTTTGCCAACTCAACAAGATCGTCGCAACTGTCTTTTCCGTAATAGTTACGTGCGCGCAGAGCGGTGTAATAATCATCCTTGCAGTTCTCGTCATTCTCTCCGAAGCGACTTAATAGTTCCGCTTGCAGTTCCAAAAGTCTTTTATAGTATCTTATTGCATAAGGAATACGCCACATATGCTCATAGGCTGTACCGAGATATCGCATGGCACCAATACTATCTTCCAGCGTATCACGGTCACAGAGCTGCACGGTTAGCTGTGCGTTTACAATCTGATCGATCTCCTGCAGGGCGGGAATATCCTTGTAAGTAGCAGCCGCATTGGGATGTTCCTTGCGACTTTCTATTTCTTTAATTAGTTCAATGATGCGAGCTATATCGTCCTGTGAATACGGCATAAGTTACTCCTTTCATATCAACTTTCATTCCAATCAATTATCATCAGAAAGCCCTAATAACGAACTTGCATTACAAGATATACCGATTGCATTTTATATTATAACATATTTTCGTAAACATTACAATAGGATTAGAGTAACTTTTGATGAACTTTCGCAAGAAGTTGATGTGTTTGGTCATTGTTTTATCATATTGCGTGCAAAAATGAACGGTTACTGTTTATATGTGAAGGCGGCAAAATAACAATGTAAGCCGGGTATACCATAAAACCCGCAGTGAAGTAAAAAAATCGGATAATTTTACTTCAAAAGAATATAATCGTGGTTAAGGCGAAAACTTACCTCAATTTGCGAAAAATCCTTGATTTGACGATTCTCAAATTTTACTTCAGATTTGCTTCAAACCAAAAAATGAACAGATTCATTTGAGCGGAAATGTTGCAAGAAACCACTCTGCAGCAATTCATCAGCACTGAAGGAATTCAACCAACATATAAAACATGGGTGAAGTAAAATCGAACGCAATTTTACTTCAAGAAAAATCGTTGGTTCTGACATAAAGAACCAACGAAAGATAAGAAAAAGCCTTGAAAACACTGGGTTTTCAAGGCTTTCTGTGGCTCCCCGTGCTGGGCTCGAACCAGCGACATCATGATTAACAGTCATGCGCTCTACCGACTGAGCTAACGAGGAATATGGGTGATTTTTTATCGAGAAATCTAACTCGGTACCCCCTTGTCAGACTTGCACTGACCGGG
>JAZSIT010000159.1:0-3080 GCA_045533895.1 Eubacteriales bacterium | reverse complement strand
CCACCAGCACATCGATAATACCCTTACGCAGGTCGCGTATAAGCTCCATTCGCTCCATGGCGTCGATATCGTGGTGCATATAGCGGCACTTTACGTCTGATGAAACAAGATATTCCGAAAGGTCCTCCGCCATTTTTTTGGTAAGAGTGGTAACAAGCACCCTCTCCCCTTTTTCGGCACGGTCGCGTATCTCGGTAAGCAGGTCGTCTACCTGACCCTTTACGGGACGCACCTCCACCTCAGGGTCAAGAAGTCCGGTAGGTCGGATTATCTGCTCCGCTATCTGCTGTGACCTATCCTTCTCAAAGGGCGCGGGAGTTGCGGAAACGTACAGAGTAGTGCCTTTTTTATCAAGAAATTCGTTAAAGTTAAGAGGACGGTTATCAAAGGCAGAGGGAAGACGGAAGCCGTAATCTATAAGATTTTTCTTTCTGGCGTGGTCGCCGCCCGACATTCCTCTTACCTGAGGCACGGTAACGTGGCTTTCGTCAATAAGCAAAAGATAGTCTGCAGGAAAAAAGTCAAGAAGAGTGTACGGCGTGCTTCCCGGCTTTCTGCCTGCCAGCACACGGGAATAGTTTTCCACACCCGAGCAAAAGCCCATTTCACGTATTTGCTCCGCATCAAAGAGCACACGCTCGCGGATACGCTGTGCCTCAACGTATTTTTGCTGTTTTTCAAAGTATTCGATACGCTCGTCCAATTCCTCAAGGATTTCGTGGATAGCGTTTTCACGCTTTTCCGCCGAGGTAACGTAATGGGACGCAGGGTATATTGCGGCATGGGAAAGGCGCGCGTCTATCTCACCGGTAACGGTATCCACCTGGGAGATTCTGTCTATCTCATCACCGAAAAGCTCAACACGGTAAGCATATCTGTCCGAATTAGGGGGGAATATTTCGATAACGTCGCCGCGTACACGGAAATTGTTTCTGTCAAATCCGATATCCGAACGGGAAAACTGCAGAGACACAAGTCTTTTTATAAGGTCGCGCTGGGGAAACACCATTCCGGGACGGAGAGAAATTACGTTTCTGCCGTATTCCTCGGGGTCGCCCAAGGAATATATGCAGGACACGGATGCTACCACGATAACGTCCCGTCTTTCCATAAGCGCGGTGGTGGCGGAATGGCGGAGCTTGTCTATCTCCGAGTTGATGGACGCATCCTTCTCAATATAAATGTCCTTGCCGGGAACGTATGCCTCGGGCTGGTAATAATCGTAGTAGGAAACGAAATATTCCACCGCGTTTTCGGGGAAAAATTCGCGGAATTCCGAGCAAAGCTGTGCCGCCAGAGTCTTGTTGTGGGCAAGCACCAGCGTGGGACGGTTTGCGGCGGCGATGATATTCGCCATGGTAAACGTCTTACCCGAGCCGGTAACGCCGATAAGCGTCTGGTCGGTATAGCCCTTGTCCAGCCCGTCGCAAAGAGTGCGTATCGCCTCCGGCTGGTCGCCCGTCGCCTGATACGGCGAATGTAATATGAACTTATCCGGCATGTTTTCCGACCTCCCTTTCAAAAACGGCATTTTATCATTTTATTCTACCACATAATTGTTAAAAAATAAAGAGGAATCGATAAAATTCTTTCAAAACCCCTTCACTTGCATATATTGCATTATTATACATTTTATGGTATACTGTATTCAGGCGGTATGCCAAAAACAATATGGGAGGTAAATTGAATGAAAAAAGCGTTAAAACATTCTTTTCTGCGCAGGGTGCTGCTGATCTTGTTTATATTTGCCCTCCCCCTCTCGGGATGTGTGGGCACACCCAAAGCAAAGTTTGAAAAGGGGTTTGACACCCCTATAGGTCATTATGATATCATACAGATCGGGGCTACCTCAGACAAAAACACATTTCCGGTCGACAACGTTAGTTTTGAGATTTATTACGGATTTAACGAAACAGAAAAGGAGGCGGAAAAGAGGCTAAATTCATATACATCGTCAGAGTATGAAAACGGACAAGTGATATTTGCGACTTATATACTTAAAGGTTCCGAATACGACTTGAATTTTAACTCTTTCGACGAACATCAGGATTACAAAACTATTGATAATTGCATTTTTATTAGAGATATATCCCAAGAAGAGGCGGTAACAGACGAATACACGTACAAGTTCAGTGACCCACGGTGGCTGTTTTTCCCTACAAAATATAAACATTCCGAAACGCTCACTGTTCCCGAGGAGGTTTTCTCACAACAAAAAGGTGAGTTTTGTTTTGTAATTATTTCTCTTCTCTTTGCTCCCGAGGACAACACCTACCGTATAATGGAAGTCGGTATCGCGCAATTCGCTTACCAAAAACAAGATAATACCGTAGAAATAACTTTTTAGAAAGGAAAGCACAATGGAAATAAAAAACATTTCATAAGATTTATGCCGCGCCAAATTGTACGCGCGTGGTTACTTTCACGCCACCCTCAAGCGGAGATTATACTTTTACGATAGAGAGTGATATAGATACCTATATGTATGTTATCGACCCTCGGTCAAGCGAGCTTTTAATTCTCGGCGCCGACTACGACGATGATAGCGGAGAGGCTGCCAACCCATTATTGACAAAGACTCTTTCCTCGGGAATTAAGTATTTAATAGTGTACTCTGCTTGGAATCCAAGTTCGCTTCAAGAAACTGTACCTATCACAATAAGAATATATAAATAAACCAATCTTGAACAAAAAACTCAAACAAGCGGCAAAATTGCCGCTTGTTTCTGTGCCGGCAGAGGATGAAATTAAATGAAAGAACAGAAAATCAAAACAGAAAACACGGTTCCCGTGCAAAAAACAATATTTTTCTCCGATATGCATACTCATTCGGAAAATTCCCACGATTCGTGCTGCAAAATTGAGGATATGGTAAAAACGCAGATAAAGCGCGGCAGTATGTTTTTTGCGGTGACAGACCATTTTGATACCGATCTTTACGGTAAAACGGATATTTTTACGCCCATAAAAAACGCCGCGGCGGAATGCAGGCGGCTAAACAAAATATACGGAAAAGAGTGCACCGCTTTGTGCGGAGTTGAATTGGGCGAAGGCTTTTGGAACAATGACGCTTACCGACG
>JAZSIT010000172.1:0-20270 GCA_045533895.1 Eubacteriales bacterium | reverse complement strand
AACGCCTGATTTTTATTCAGGCGTTCATAATTACTTATTGTGTAAGTCTTGCCTGCATACGGCTGTGTAAGATAGAAAGATTATAATCCATCTCCCCTACCTCGCGCTCAAGCGCAGTTTTAAGAGCACCGTCTGCTTTTGCGGCTTCTGCGAGGATTGCATCGGTTCTTTCAAGAGTATACTCAAGAAGGGCGTTCTGCTCCTCTACAGTTACATATTTCTTCTTGCCCGCCTCTGTCTTTATTTCTTCAAGAAGCTTCTTCACGGCGGAAATAGCAGCGTCCTGTCCGGTTGTGCGCTCGGAATATACGCCGTCGCATTTAGTAATGAGATCTTCTGCATAAGCGGCAATTGCGGCATCAACATCAAAGAGCGAAACTGCTTTTGTGCGGTAAGCGTGATTGATGATGACGTTTTCGTATTCCTCAAAACCAAGCAAAGAGCTGAGAGAGAACAGAGCCTGACCGGTTGCGCCAACGTCACGTACGGCGTTTATCTGGCTGAGCAGTTCTTCGCCGGAGTTACCGGAGAACAACGTAAGACCGGTGGAATAAAGTGCTTTATCTTTGCATGCGTTAATGAAAGAAGCGGCGTTGCTTGCTACATATTCGGTGCCGTTTGAATATGTCATAGAGAAAACTTGATCAATATAACCAAGTTTTACCCACTCGGAAGTGTGCTGATAGATGTTGTTAGGTGCATCTGTAAGCGAAGGATAACAAGCGGCGGTTATCCAAACTTCAGGGCTTACTTCTTTAACAAGATCATTAACTTCCTTAACAAAAGAGGTTATAACTTCGCGTCTGTAAGCAATCCAGTCTCTATACTGTTGTGTTCCAGCAGTATAATTCTTTGGGTTTCCTTTATGACCGTATTTTTCCTGGAAATCCTTGATAGTATCAGCGTTATATCCGAAATCAGCGTCACCGTTATGTTCGGGATAACGGATATAGTCGAGATGTATACCGTCGATATCGTAGTTTTCAAGCAGTTCGCGGTAAACTGACAGCACTAGATCGCGGCACTCGCGGTTCTGAGGATTGAGGAAAACAAAGTTGCCGTATTCGGCAGAAACGTAATAACCCTTGCCGTCTTTATCAAGAAGTATCCAGCTATCATTATGATTGCTTATATGCTGAGGATCGCTTTCCTTCTGGCTGGTAGTACCGATAAAGAAGTTTTCAACCCAAGCATGGATCTGAATTCCGTGCTCATGGCCGATACGAACAAATCCTTCCAGAGCATCATAATCGCCGTGTTGTGCGGTATAATGCTGGATAAGGGGATTGTTGGTCATACCAACTGTCTTACCGTTGTACCAAGTTTCAAGATAAATGGCATTAATATTGTATTCAACACATTTTTCAATTACTGCCAGAACATCCTCATCGCTCTTTACAGTGGAACGATACCAAACGGAACGTTCTTCAACTGCCTTGTCGGTTATCATTGCGCTTTCAAGATCTCCCAGCATAAGAGTAATCTGATAAAGGCTGTTGATAGCGTTTACGGGATCGCCGTCAGTAACGGAAGCATCGACAGAATCTATCAATGTTTTACAAGCATCAAGTTTGGAAGAGATATACGCATAATCAATATCGTAAAGCGCGCTTTCTGCAAGTGCATACGCCTGCTTAACTTTCTCAAGAGAAGCGGAAACATCCGTCTTTGCAGAAATGGGAGTTGAATAGAAAACTAACTTCTTTGCATCCTTGAGGCACTTTACGGTACCGCCGTAAATGTAAAGCTCGCTTATAGCTTCAGCCATAACACCGTGTCCGGATATTACAAAGCCGCCCTCGGGAACGAGCATATTACCGGAGTTAGACGCAGAGATCATCACGCCGTTTTTATCAACACCTATCTCATATCCGTACTGATTGGTGCCGGTACGGGTATTGCTCTTATCATAAATTACAAGAAAATCGGTGTAGCGAACTCCATTGAAGGCAGATATATTAAGAGAATCAAGAGAATACTCGCATTTATCAAGTGCAACACGCACTGTATCGCCTGCAGAAACGGTTTTACAATCAGCAAGATTATCGCCCTTTGCAGGGAAAGAAAGCACATAGCCGTTCTCGGGAATCACAGTATTACCGCCGGAAGTAGTGACAGAGATTACTTTTCCGTCCTGTATTGCAATTTCTGCAATAGCGCCGTTAGTGCCGGTTGCAGAACCGAAGTTATGGGTATAAAGAACAGTAGTATTAGAAGCGGGAGAATCAATAGCTTCAAATGCGTAACAATAGCCGTTAATTTTCACGAACTGCTCGGGTGTATTTGAGGGGAACATCAAAAGCTCATCCACCTCGCCGCCCAAAGTATAATTATCAGCAAGAGATTTAAGTTCACCGCTAAAAACAAGAACATAGCCGGAATTGGTAGGTATAACCAATCTTTCGTTTTCCTCACCAATATACAGAACTTTTCCGTCTTTAACAGCCATAGCGACAAAATTTTTATCGGTAGAAGGCGTTACGCCTGCACTGCAAGCAGAATCAAAAGCATATACACCGTCGCCCAAAGCAGAAACATTGGTATTTTTCGCTCCGATTTTATAAACCACGTCATTGATAACCACCGCGGATTCATGACATACGGAATTAGCGTTTTCAAGTTTGGAAAGCATAAGGTTATTTCCCTCTTCCATGATGGCACGCGCATATTCGCAGTTGTACTTACCCTTGAAAATAAGTGCGGTAGTGCCTGCGGTAACAGTACCGCTTTCAAGAATAGAGGTTATACCGTAATTGCTGCCTGATTTGAAGCTAAGAACCACAGCAATCTCGTCTGTACCGAGAACCACATCTTTATCATACTCCTCATTGACAAGATAGATAAGGTCTTCAGTCGGAGCTTCGATAGGATTGATGTAGTAAATTCTTCTGGCAAGATTTGATTTTGTGGGAATAAAGGAAGCAAGGTCGAGATATTCATAGTTGGAAGTATCGAAACCATAAACATTTACTACCTGGCCTTCTCTCACACGGAGGTCGGCAACAAGGGAAGAAAGAATACTGACTACAAATCCGTTTACGGGAATAAGCGTATCTGCTTTATCGCCGTCTGAATCATCTACAGCGATAATGCTGTATTCACTATGAGAAGCGGTATAGCGAACAGTAACTACAACTCTTCCGGTATGATCGCCGCCAATGAAAGCAGTAGCTTCTCCATCTACAGTATATCCGCGGGAAAATACCGCCACGTCCTGATTTGTAACAGGCTTGTTAAGCGTATTTACTTTGAATTCGATATCATCAAGCTCAACAACAATATCAGCACTTTCGCCACTGTAATCTAAGTCATCTTCCTTACAGCCCACCAAAACGGAAACTACGGAAAACAGCATAATTACGGAAAGGAACAGTGACAACACTCTCTTTTTCATATCTTTCTCCTTATAGATTATTGAACGTGTTCACGCTTATATTTTCTAATCTTTGAAAAAACAAAAAATACTGCAAGGATCACGATAACTACTGCGCAGAAATAATAGACGAAATCAGTAGAGCTGTCGTCGGTAGACTCTATCTTCAAACCATTCCACAACGAATTCATATTATTAAGCGTTTCGTCAGAAAGATCGCGGAAGTAATAACTCTTGATATCCGCTCCGTCATAATATTCTGCCATGTCCATATATAGGATATCATAAGCTTCAGGGTGAAGCTCGTCGAGGAATGACAGATACTCTTCGTTATTAACAACTTCGGTGTTGGGAGAAGCATAGCAAATCATATATGCATTCTGCAACGCCACGTTGGGATCCATAAGAAAATTAATATACAATTCTGCAGCTTCCTTATTTTTTGTGCTGGAAGGAATACAAACTGAATCTACAAAAATGTTAGTGCCTTCCTTGGGATAGACGAAAGCAAGATCCGGATTATTCTCGTACATACTGAAATAATCACCTGCGTAATAGGGAGCCAGCGCCGCAGCACCGCTTTCCATCTTGTTGAAAATTTCATCCATTACATAAGATTTTACAAGCGGTTTTTGCTGGGAAAGCTTTTCCTTTGCCTTTTCCCAGTCAGCCGCCGATTCCGAATTAATATTAATTCCGGTCAGAAATTGAGCGATACCGAAAGCATCACGAGGGTTATTAAACATAAGTATCTCGCCGTCATACTTCTCATTCCACAAAGCAGACCAACTATCGGGATGTTCATCAACAACTGCGGTATTATAAATAAGACCGACCATACCCACACTGTAAGGGACACTATATGCGTTTTCAGGGTCAAAATACAGATCCTTATACTCATCAGCAATATACTTATAGTTGGGAATATTGTTGAAATCAAGCTTAACAACAAGATTTTCTTTAATGAGTTTTTCAACCATGTAATCGGAAGGAATAATAATATCGTAAGATACGCCGCCGTTAACGATCTTGTTATACATATCTTCGTTACTGGTGAAATTCGTGTAATTGATATTGATGCCTGTAAGTTTGGTAAATTCGGCATTTATATCAACAGAGCCATCGCTTCCGTCGGAAATATACTCACCCCAATTATATACATTAAGAGTTATCCCTTCGTATTTGGAATAATCTATGGAAGCGGTATCTTCGGTTACGGAAAAATCTATCTCATCCTGTGCGCCGCAAGAAGCAAGCAAAGGACACAGAACAGAAATTATAGCGATAAAAACAGAAAGAATTCTTTTTGACAATTCCGTTTTACTCCTTTAGAAAAATCAATTATTTACCCTTCTTTGCGGTTTTCTTAAGTTGTCTGTCCGCCGCAAAGTTACGTATCAGCAACAAAATGAGAATTGTTACAAAGATAATGGCGCAAAGCGCATTCATATCCGGAGTAACACGTTTCTTGGTTTGGGAATAAATGTAAATAGGCAAAGTCTGGAAGGTGTTTCCGGCACAAAAATAGCTTATTACAAAATCATCCAAAGATAAAGTGAACGCCATAAGTAAGCCGGAAAAAATACCGGGCAATATCTCGTGAAGTTCTACCTTGAAAAACGCTTGTAAAGGCGTACAGCCCAGATCCATAGCCGCCTCAGGCAGACGGGTATCCATCTGCTTAAGCTTGGGCATAACGGAAAGAATAACATAAGGCAGGTTAAAGGTAATGTGTGCTATTAGCAACGTCCAAAAACCAAGTATTCCGTTACCGATAAGCGTTCCGCAAAATGCAAACAACAGCATCATGGAAATACCGGTAACTATATCCGGATTCATCATGGGGATATTGGTTACATTCATTACGGCAGACTTAACGTAACGAGAACGCATCTTATGTATTCCTACAGCAGCAACAGTACCGAGAACGGTAGAAATGACGGCAGACAGCAGTGCCAGTATCAAAGAGTTGACCAAGGCGGAAATTGCAGCCTCGTTGTTGAAAAGTTCTTTGTACCATTTAAGTGAAAATCCCTCAAAAACAGCCATACTGTTGGAGGAGTTGAAGGAAAATACTATGAGCACAATAATGGGAGCATATAAAAGCGCAAACACCAGTGCCATATAAAGCTTGGAGCCTATTTTCATACCATTATACCTCCTGTAGCATCATCGTCTGAGAAGCGGTTCATTACAGCCATGCAAATGAATATAAGTATCATCAACACCAAAGAGATTGCAGAGCCGAGATGATACGAGAACGCTGCAGAGGATTTGAAATATGTTTCAATAACGTCGCCGATAAGCACGAAATCCGTAGGACCCAGCTGCTGGGAAATATAGAAGGTACTTACAGAGGGTACAAACACCATGGTAATACCCGAAACTATACCGGGGATACTGAGTGGCATTATAACTCTGGATATTACCTTGATGCGGTTACAACCCAAGTCCTCCGCCGCTTCAATAACGTTTTTATCAATTTTGGAAATTACCGAGTGTATGGGCAGTATCATATACGGCAAAAAGTTATATACCATACCGAAAATAACCGCACCGGGAGTGTTTATGATAGCAACCTCACTCAATCCAAAGAAAGAAAGGACATTGTTAAGGAATCCGGTATCCTCCATAAGGAAAGAAAGGGCATATGTACGAAGCAGAAAATTCATCCACATGGGAAGCATGGAAAGCATTACCAACGTGTTTTGAGTTTTTCTGTTAGTACGGGAAATAAAATACGCAAGCGGATATGCAATAACCAGACATATACACGTAGCGCAAAACGCAAAAGCCAAAGATAATGTAAACACCTCTACCGTGCCGTCATCAAAAAGCCTTGAAAAGTTATCAAAGGAAAAATGAAACGAAGAATCGGTAAAAGCATAAAAAACAACGATTGCAAGCGGTGCAACTATAAACAGCACCGACCAAACAATGTGAGGCGCCGCAAGAAGGCGCTGCAAAATTGATTTTCTTTTAACCATTTTACTCTTCCTCATTATTGATCGACATTTCCTCGATCTCATCGGAGAAGGTGCTGTAATCTCCGAATTTGCCGGAATATTCGCTCTTTTTCATAACGTGAATAGCGTCAGGATCAATTTTAAGACCAATGCGAGAGCCTACCGCTTGATAATCCGTGGTCTGTATCATCCATTTGAAATTACCGATGTCAACAATTATCTCATAATGGACGCCTTTGAAGGTAAGATTTGTTACGGTACCGCACACCATTCCCTCTTCAGCAGGTACAACATCCACATCTTCGGGACGGACAACAACGTCAACCGCCTCATTCTTTTCAAAGCCCGTATCAAGACACTCGAATTCTTTACCGGAAAAATAGCAACGGTAATCATCAATCATTCTGCCGTCAAGAATATTACTTTCGCCAATAAAATCGGCAACAAATGCGTTCTTGGGTTCGTTGTAAATATCAAGAGGAGTACCTATTTGCTGAATGGCGCCATTATCCATAACAACGACGGTATCAGACATAGAAAGAGCTTCTTCTTGGTCGTGGGTAACATAAATGAATGTAATGCCAAGACGCTGCTGAATAGACTTAAGCTCGTTCTGCATATCCTTACGCAGCTTAAGGTCCAGGGCTCCCAAAGGCTCATCAAGCAATAAAACGCGGGGGCGAACAGCAAGGGCGCGTGCAATAGCAACTCTTTGTTGCTGACCGCCGGAAAGAGAATTAATATTACGCTTTCCGAATCCCTTAAGATTCACCAGAGCAAGCATTTCTTCAACAGTGTCTTTGATTTCCTTTTCGGTCATTTTCTTTAATCTGAGACCAAATGCCACGTTCTCATATACATTCAGATGAGGAAATAAAGCATATTTCTGAAAAATGGTATTAATCTCACGTTTATATGAAGGAATATCATTAATACGTTTACCCTCAAAATAAACATCACCGGAGTTAGGATTTATAAAACCGCCAATAATGCGGAGTGTAGTTGTTTTACCGCATCCGGAGGGACCTAAAAGCGTAATAAACTCACCATCGCATATATACAAATTAATGTTGTTAAGGATAACAGCATCATCAAAACTGACAGAGATATTTTTAAGATCAAGCAATTTATTACTCATAATCGTTCCTCCTAAAATGCACAAAATATAACAAGATAAATATACAGTTTTTTTGCGGTTTTGTCAATGATTATGACGAAAAAAATAAAAAATGGCAGTTCAATTTAACACAAGAATACGGTATACGAAAAATAATAAAAAATTAACCGAAAATATTAACATTTTGTTAACAAATTTCGAGTCATATATTGATAAAATAAGTACAAATACTATTTCTTGAGAGGTTAGTTATGCTTACAAAATCCACAGAAGTTTTAGCAAAGGATTTGGGGCTGAAAAACGTTGCCAGCGGCGGCACCAAAGATGAACGCGCATACGGCATCTATAAAAATTATCTTCTTGCCATAAGTGAGCGCGACGGAAAGAAAACAGCCTTTTTCGGTTGTCCGTTTAATACTGACGAAGATTCGGTTTTTGCATTTGAGTTTTCGCAGGCGTTAAATGAAACAGTAAATGAAATTGCAAAATGTGTTGTCACTGTAGATAATGACGGAGTGGCAGTTACTTCCGCTTGCGATCTCGCTGCTTTCAGAGAAGTTATTAACGCAACTGTTGAACTACTGTCCGCCAACGAAATTCCTACCGCAGACAAATGTGTTAAATGCGGAAGCAAGCTGAAAGACAACATAATGGTTCTCAACAACGGCGGATATCTTTCCCTTATCTGCGAAAGTTGCGCACTTAAAGCAAGTTTGGAGAATAACCGCAAAAAAGCAAGTGCGAAAGCCGACGGTCAGCAAAGAATTAAAGGTATTTTAGGGGCTCTGTTAGGTGCTGTTGTGGGATTTCTGCTTATTATCGGCATTTCTTATCTTGTCGATTTGATAATTTCAGCAGACGTTTCATTGTCTTACGGAGTTTCCGCGCTTTGCTTCGGCACGGCAACACTTACTTATTTTGTTTCAAAACTCTTTTGCAAGACAAAAGATATTCCCATTACAATCTCTGTCTGTGTTTTTTCCGTATTACTTAATGCTGCCGCCAGAATCATTGTTTCAGCATATCAAGTTCTCACAGCATACGGATACTCGCTATCCACCGCAATGAACTCTTTAGGAACCTTCCTGCGTCTCCCCTTCACTACTCCCGCAGACGGTGTAAATCTTTATCAGTCGCTTATTATAGACCTGCTCTTTGCTCTGGTCGCACTTGCAATTTTTGCATTCGGATTGTTTAGCTCCGCCAAAAAAAGCGATGTCACCATTGAACAATTTTCAAAATGATTTTTTTATGGCAGTTAATGCCGCTGTATTCAAAAGCACGTATGAACCCACAAACAATAAATTCACATCCCGCTGTAATGCTTTGCAGCGGGATTTTGACAAACAATAACAGTATCTTTTTAATTAAAACTATTGAAAATATTATTTAATTCTGCTATAATGTGTTGAAAATGGATATGGGGTACGGTCATACTAACCGGGGAGTTAGCGGTGCCCTGAACCTGAGATCCGCTACAGCAGGGGTGAATGGCATTATGAGGCCGTTTGCTGTGCCGCCGGGCGGAGAAAGAGCTCGTTGAAGGATGGGTCCTGCACAATTTGCGTCCGTGAACCATGTCAGGTGGGGAACCAAGCAGCATTAAGCGGAAGAGCAGATGTGTTGCGGGAGTGCCTGTCCGGAGGGCAAAGTCTCCGTTGTCGGGTGTAGCAGGCGTTCGACTTTTGCCGTATGACCGTACCCTGTATCCATTTATTTTATTCCGGGAGGTACAACGTGTATCAGGCTTTATACAGAAAGTGGCGTTCCCGTACTTTTGACGAAGTTGTCGGTCAGGAGCATATAACCACTATACTAAAAAATCAGTGCGCTGAGAATAAAGTCTCGCACGCATATCTTTTCTGCGGTACTCGCGGTACCGGAAAGACCTCTTGTGCAAAAATACTTGCAAAATCCGTAAACTGCCTTTCGCCTGTTAACGGAAATCCCTGCTGTGAGTGTGAGGCGTGCCGTTCTATCGATAGCGGCAGCGCTACCGACGTACTTGAGATTGACGCAGCTTCCAACAACGGTGTTGATAATATCCGGGATCTGCGTGAAGAATTATTGTATCCCCCTTCCCTGCTTAAAAAGCGCGTATACATAATCGACGAGGTACACATGCTTTCCGGCAGTGCGTTCAACGCACTTTTGAAAACGCTGGAGGAGCCGCCCGAATATGTTATTTTTATACTTGCCACAACAGAGCTTAACGAAATACCGCCTACCATTCTTTCAAGGTGCCAGCGTTATGAGTTCCGCCGTATAGAGGATTCTCGTATTGAAGAACATATAAATCGTGTTGCTGATGCAGAAAACATACCGTTAAATCTCGATGCCGCCGCACTTATTGCAAAGCTTGCGGACGGCGGTATGCGAGACGCCCTTTCACTGCTGGAATCCTGCACCGCCGGAAACTCCGGTGAGAGGATTACGCTGGAATACGTTGCGGCACAGCTTGGCGTTGCCAACAACGATTCGGTTGCAAAACTGTATTCACTTATAGCGGAAGGAAATATCCCCTCTTCCCTTGAGCTTATAGATACGCTGCACAGAAGTGCAAAAAATCTTTCATCATTGCTGGACGAGCTTATCGGCATGACAAGAGATTTGCTGATGCTCAAATACGCCCCCGCTAATTTTGCAAAGACGGGTACCTATTATTCGGGAGAGGCTGAACGCATTTTAAGAAATGTTGCAACAAATTGCAATATGGAAAAAATATTGTATTTTTCGTCTGTTTTGGAAGATGCCCAATCCCGCATGTCAAGATATGCGCTTAACAAAAAGGTGCTCCTTGAGACTGCGGTTATCCGTATGTGCGATCTAAAATTGGACGATTCAAACAAAGCATTACTCGCCCGTATTGCGGAACTTGAAAAAAGGCCTATGCCTGCGGCTGTTATGCAACCTGTCCTAACTTCGGAAGAACCTGAAATTATCCCTATTGTCATTCCCGAAGAAAAACCGGTTGTAGAAACAGAAGCAAAGGAAACAATTGCTGTTTCCGAAAAAAACAGCGAAACCGAATTTGAATTTTTTGCCGAGTTTCTCGAAGCTCTTTCGTCCAGAAGCGATATCGCATCCTTTGCCGCAAAAGCAAACATAAAAGAGCGCGGCAACGTATTGAGAATTTATACCGATTTTATAGGTTATACGATGTTGAGCAATCCCGAAGCTGTAAATATTCTTAATCAAGCAGCTTTTACCGCTACGGGAAAACCAATGAAAATAGAAATTAAACAAAACATAAACGCCGAAAATGAATTACAGACTTCCCTGCTGGATTCTTTAGGCGAATAACGGAGGAAATATGAAAGTAAGAATTCCCAACCAAGGCCCCGGAAATATGAACCAGATGATAAGACAAGCCCAGAAAATGCAGGAAGATATGGCTGCATTGCAAGAAGAGCTTGATGCCAAGGAATATACTGTCAACGCAGGCGGCGGAATGGCAACCGTAAAGATTAACGGAAAGAAAGAAATTCTTTCTATAGAAGTAAAACCTGAAATCGTTGACCCCGACGATATCGAAACATTACAGGATATTCTTGTAGCAGCAGTTAACGAGGCCATCAAGACTGTAGAAAATACCAACTCTGCTGAAATGGAAAAAATAACCGGTTCTCTCGGTATGCCCGGTATGTTCTGATATGACACCCAGCCTTGAAAAACTGATTAGCAAGTTTGCTTCCCTTCCCGGTATCGGCAAAAAATCTGCAATTAGATTGGCGTATTACGTTTTGTCATTGCCCGATGCCGAAGCCGAAGATTTCGCAACAGCAATACTTGGTGCAAAAAAACACGTGTCACTTTGTCCGCGCTGTATGACCTTTTCTGAGGGCGGTCTGTGCAATGTCTGTGCCAACGAAAGTCGCGATAAAAGTATTATATGCGTTGTTGAGGATACTCGCGCCGCTGAAGCTGTGGAAGAACTGCACGAATTTCACGGAATGTACCATATTCTTCACGGGGTAATTTCGCCTATCGACGGTATCGGGCCCGACAAGCTTAAAATTAAAGAGCTTCTCACGCGGATTGATGAAAATGTTAAAGAGGTTATAGTTGCTACCAATCCCAGCGTTGAAGGTGAGGCTACCGCAATGTACCTCAGCCGCCTTATCAAGCCGTTGGGTATTAAGGTTACAAGACTGGCATACGGTCTTCCCGTTGGCGCAACACTGGAATATGCAGACAGCGTTACGCTCCTTAAAGCCATTGAAGGCAGAACTGAATTTTAACATATAAACACCACGATTTTATCAAACAAATCGCGGTGTTTTGTTTTTGCAACGGCAAATTGCACTATTAAACACGCGAAGACACTAATATATCGCACCAAGTTACCAAAAATTTAATAAATAATACCAATAGTGTTGATTTTTTTAGCTTTTTGTGTATAATATTCTCCATCAATACATAAAAATGCAAGCAAAGGAGAATCGATATGCATAAAGATCACGCAGGCGAATTGTTCTTTTCCGACAGCACTAATCTTTTAGAACAATCCGCATATAAATACCGCTTGCAGGAGCGCGTGGAACCGCAGTTATACCGCAATCTGTTTGAATATGATTCTATACCCAAAGTTTCGTTTAACCATAGAAATGTGCCGATAAATATGCCCGAGGAAATATGGATAACAGACACCACTTTCCGTGACGGACAGCAGTCTACTTCCCCCTTCACTGTTGAACAGATAGTAGATCTTTATAAAATGCTTCACCGTCTGGGCGGAAAAAACGGAATAATCAGACAAAGCGAATTTTTTGTTTATACCGAAAAAGACCGCAAAGCAGTTGAAAAATGTCTTGAGCTTGGATACGAATTCCCCGAAGTGACAAGTTGGATACGCGCTAACGAGAAAGATTTTCAGATTATTAAAGACCTCGGTCTTAAAGAAACCGGCGTGCTCGTTTCCTGCTCGGACTACCATATTTACAAAAAAATGGGTTTAACACGCCAAAGCGCACTTGATAAATATCTGTCTATAGTTCGTTCCGTTCTTGAACACGGTATACGTCCCCGTTGCCATTTTGAAGATATAACCCGTGCAGATTTTTACGGTTTTGTTGTACCCTTCGCCTCCGCATTAAAAGAGCTTGGGGATGAGTACGGCGTACCTGTAAAGATCCGTGCCTGCGATACCATGGGCTATGGCGTTTCTTACCCCGGTGCTGCCCTTCCCAGAAGCGTTCAGGGCATTATTTACGGCTTACAGCATTATTCGGGTATTACCTCAGATATGATCGAATGGCACGGTCATAACGACTTTTACAAGGTAGTCACCAACGCATCCACCGCTTGGCTTTACGGCGCTTCCGGCGTTAACTGCTCTTTGCTCGGCATTGGCGAGCGTACCGGTAACTGCCCGTTGGAGGCGATGGCTATCGAATACGCATCCCTTCGCGGTGATGACGGCGGTATGGACCTTTCGGTTATAACCGAGATAGCGAGATATTTTGAAGACGAACTTTCCTACGAAATTCCTCCCCGTACTCCCTTTGTCGGAAGAGACTTTAACGTTACTCGCGCCGGTATCCACGCAGACGGTCTCCTTAAAAACGAGGAGATTTACAACATTTTCAACACAGCAAAAATACTTAACCGTCCTGCGTCCGTTGCTGTTGACGTACATAGCGGACTTGCGGGAATCGCACATTGGATAACGAGATTCTATCGTCTTGAGGAACGCGGCATTACCGTTGATAAGCATGCACCTTTTATACAGACGATGAAGGAAGAAATCGACAAACTTTATGCCGATGGCAGAACCACCGTAATGGGAGACGCAGAGCTTGAGTGGATGCTTATGCACGCAGACCTTGAAGCCTATAAAAAGTTCAGCCATATATAAACAATTATTAAAGCGGTTGCATTTACAGCAACCGCTTGATTATTTATTATTTCAACAATTCTTGAAAATCTTCACTGTCGCGAAGAGTATCAAATCCAGAACGTTTCACACGCTCGATAAAATCTTCCTTATGCGTAGAGGTTCCTGAACGGCAGATATCCGCAGTATTGCGTTCTTCAGCACAAAGGAACGGACTTGTAAAACGATATGTTTGATGATCGTTTAAGAATGAATCATAATCAATGGCAAATTTCCGTGCTTTTTTCAAAGCATCCATCGCTTTTTCCGTTTCGTTATCTCTCATATAAAACACAGCACGAGAAACATAGTTGTCAACAAGAAAGGTGTTATAATACAGATAGTTACCGTCAGGAATTATTGCATTAATAATCTGCTCTTGCGCAATGCAAGCCTCCATAGATTTACATTCGATGAGATTCAACATATCTGATAGATGTCTATCAAGCATTTTCTGAGTAAGGATCTTTTTTTCTTCGCCATGCAAACAAGTCAGCATAACATCTTCTCTGCTCATAGAATAGTTTTCCGGATACTGTTTTGCATATTCGAGCGCATCGTCGTCTCGTCCTCTGAAAGACAAATACTGTACGATCCCTTGAATAGCGCTTGCTTTGATACGTTCATCCGTAGCATTTTCAATTACACACTCAAATATTTTAATGGCTTTTTCTTGCTCTGCTCTATACGTTTCATCATCCGAATATGAGAAAGAGAGCATTGCCGTTGTCCAGCCAAGCCAGCCCATATACTTCATATCACCGGGAAATTCGGCAACTCCAATCTTTGCAACCCGGTGGCGTTCCTCTAAGTCACCCGTCTCCCAAGTTTTCTTATACATGTTTTCAATCTCGGCACGTCGTTCGTTTTCATTGGCAGAATTAACGCCCAGCAAGTCATCTGTTGTAACGTGCAATAACTTTGCAAGCGAGATTATCAAAGAAATGTCGGGCACAGTAACTCCGCATTCCCACTTTGAGACAGCCTTATATGTTACGCCAAGATAATCCGCCAACTTTTCTTGTGTAAGATCGTTTTTCTTTCGCAATTCTTTTATTCTTTTTCCTATATTGTTCATAGTTAATACCTCATTTGTATTAGTAAGCCGAGCTCTTGCTTCCATACGAAGTATAGCACAAAAACATTATGTCACACAACACCCTCATCGTCGAGAAAAACTCGCCTCAAAAGAGACTTTTTGTTATAATATTTTTCATCAAAACAAAACGCACCCCTCGCGGAGTGCGTTTTTTGTTTGAAAATTTTATCTGTTTTCCAGATAGTTTACAACGTCACCGACAGTGATAAGCTTGGGAAGATCTTCGTCATCAAAAGTGATGTCGAACTTTTCTTCGCAAAGAAGAACAAGGTCTGCAAGCTCAAGAGAGTTGAAGCCGAGATCGTTAGTAAGCTCGGATTCAAGGGTGATTTCGTCGCCATTGATGTTCATCTCATCAACGAGAATGGATTTAAGTTTTTCAAACATTGTTTGTACCTCTTATATTTTACTGCGGATTATCTTCTTGGTGGGAGTCTTTTCAAACTCAACACGTCTGATTTCAATTCCGCGGATTTGCTTAAATGAAGGCAAGCGACGGTTTACGTTCATTATCTGAGCTTTCAATGCTGCAGAAATTTCTTCTTCTGTCGCACCCTTGAATCTATCATAATCGGGGAAAAGGACTGCAGTAAGTATAACATCGTCGTCCTTCTCTCTGCCTACTACGACACATTCCTTGATTATATCAATATTTTCAAGATATTCTTCGATTTCTTCGGGATATACGTTTTTACCGTTAGTAAGAACTATAATATTCTTCTTTCTTCCACTGATAAAGATATAACCGTCTTTATCCAGATAACCGTAGTCGCCGGTACGGAAATAACCGTCTGCGGTGAAGGCTTCCTTGGTCGCTTCGGGATTATTATAGTAGCCGAGCATTACGTTGGGACCTTTAACGCAGATTTCACCAATCTCGCCGGTCTCCGCCTCGTAAATAACGCCATAGTTATTATCAACGATTATTTTAACATTGGAACCGATAGCAGCGCGGCCTACAGAACCAACCTTGTGCTTAGCAGAGGGATTAACAGCAACCAGAGGAGAACACTCGGTTATACCATAACCCTGCTCCAATGTAACGCCGATAGAATCAAACCATTTAACAACATCAGGATTTACGGCAGCACCGCCGCATACGATCTTGGTAAGGTTTCCGCCGAGGTTATCGATAATCTCCTTGAACATACTTCTGCGAAGATCGATACCAACCTTACGCGCGGCACCGGTAATAGCCATACCGGTTTTAAGAGTTCCGGATTTGCCTTTTTTCTCAATCTCATCGGTAATACGTCTGTAAACGGTATTAACGAACAGAGGAACCAGAACCAATCCGGTGGGTTTGAAGATGGCAACGTTCTTCATAAAGTATTTAAGACTGTTGTTAAAGCAGATGGTAACACCGCATGTCATCGCGGCAATATTGCCTGCGGTACATTCGTATGTATGGTGAAGAGGAAGTGCGGAAATATTTACGTCGTCGGAAGTGAAATCGACTTCGTTAACGCACTGATATACATTAAACAAAAGGTTATTCTGAGAAAGCATTACGCCCTTGCTGGTTCCGGTAGTGCCGGAAGTAAATACAAGTGCTGCCATAACAGTAGTATCGGGGCGATATGTCTCAAAGGTCTTGTCGCCGGAATTATAGGCTTCCTTGCCTTCAGCAACAAGTTCAGAGAAAGTGAGGTGTCCGCGGGAAGCGGTAAGCTCACAATCATCAAGATTAATAAAAATACCGTCGGCAGGCTTTGCGTCTTTCACTTTTTCGTAGTGAGACTCTGTGTAGATAACGCCGTCACATTCAGCATATTCAACAAAGCTACAGATCTGTTCAGCAAAAAGCTCCTTATCAAGAGGAACAATAACGCCGCCTGCAGACATAACGGAAAGATAAGCACACATCCACTCGGGCTTGCTTTCACCCACAATAGCGAAGCGCTTGCCGTTAAGATTGCGGTTAAATAAAGTTGTACCGAAGCCGATAAACCAACTACGATACTGATTAAAGCTTACTTCGCGAATATCTTTTCCGACATAGTACTTGTATAATATGTTATCGCCGTAAGTTTCTGCTACATAATTAATAATATCATGCATTGAAGGAAAAAGAGGATAACGCGCTTTTACTTCTTTGCGGTTTTTCAATTTCATAACATACCCTTCCACATTAATTTACATACTATATTATACCCCAAAGAGCCGACTTGTCAAGAGAATTGTATAAAATTTGTATTTTAGTACAAATTAAAACCACTAAAACGAGGTGATTATTGTGAATAGACAAGAATTTATTGACTTGGCAGAAAACCGTGCAAAACGTACAGCATCACTAAAAAACTGTATTTATGCTTTTCTTTGCGGAGGTATAATATGTGTTATCGGCCAGTTGCTTACTTTTTTGTATTCAAACTTTATGAAAGATGAGAAAAGCGCGGCGACACTGGCATCGGTTACCCTTGTTTTTCTTTCAGGATTATTTACCGGAATCGGCTGGTTTGATAAGCTGGCAAAATACGCGGGAGCAGGAACGTTGGTTCCTATTACCGGATTTGCCAACGCAGTTGCCTCGCCCGCTATTGAAGCAAAAAGTGAAGGTTATGTAAAAGGCGTTGCTGCGCAGATGTTTGTTATTGCAGGTCCCGTTATTGTATACGGCGCTGCATCAAGCGTGGTATACGGAATTGTATATTACATTATTATGAAAATCGGTATCAGTATATGAAGAATATTATAAAATATGAAAACGTTTATCTCCAGCAGACCGCATCCGTTGTCGGAAGCAAGGAAAAGGAAGGTCCTTTGGGAAACAGATTTGATTCTTTCAGTGCAGACGACCGCTTTGATAAAGACACATGGGAAAAATCCGAATCCGAAATGGTAAGACGAACCGTGGAAGCGTTACTACGCAAAAGTGATTTGACGTTCCAAGATATTGACTTGTTTGCAGGCGGAGACCTATTGGACCAGTGTATTGCCACATCACATGCAATGAACAACAACGGAATTCCCTATCTTGGATTATACGGTGCATGCTCCACTGCGGCAGAAGGATTAATAATTGGCTCTATGTTTGCGGAAAAAGATTTCACAGTGGGCACAGTTGCATCCTCACACTTTTGCTCTGCAGAGAGACAATACCGTTTCCCTCTTGAATACGGAAGCCAACGTACACCTACCGCGCAAAATACAGTCACAGGATGCGGCAGTTTCCTGCTCAGTACAAATAAATCCTCGGTGCGTATCTCTGAAGGGGTGATTGGAAAAATTCAAGACAACGGCATTTCGGACGCAAATAACATGGGCGCTGCAATGGCAACCGCAGCCATTGATACAATTTTAAGGTACTTTTCCGATTCAGGTAAAACCGAAAAAGATTTTGATATTATCGCAACCGGTGATTTGGGGCACGAGGGCTTTGAACTTGCAAAAGAATACGCAAAAAGCAAAGGGCTCATTCTTGGCGATAATTACACCGATTGCGGTGTTATGATATACGATTTGGAAAAACAAGATGTCTGCGCAGGCGGAAGCGGATGCGGATGTTCGGCATCTGTGTTTGCCGCATACGTTTGCCCTAAACTGATGGCAGGAGAATTTGAAAACGCCTTGCTGGTGGGAACGGGCGCTTTGCTGTCTCCCAAAAGTATTATTCAAAACAAAATAATCCCCAGCGTAGCTCATCTGGTATGTTTCGAAAGGTGTTGAAATATGGAATTTGATTATTTAATGCTGTTGAAAGCCTTTCTTGTCGGCGGTTTTCTTTGCCTTATCGCACAGATTCTTATAGATAAAACCAAGCTCACCCCTGCATATATACTTGTTGGATACGTGTGCGGCGGAGTGTTGTTGAATGCAATCGGAGTATATCCAAAACTGTTAAAATGGGCAGGCGCAGGTGCGGCTGTACCTCTTACCGGATTTGGCAATACATTGGCTGAAGGAGTAAAAGAAGCGATTAACACCGATGGCGCTTTCGGAATACTTTACGGTGGTATAAAAGCCACTGCGGCAGGAATATCTGCGGCAATTCTTTTTGCACTGATATGGTCGATACTGTTCAGAAGTAAAAATAAATAGTATTTGCAATAATTACCTCAATATGGTATAATGTTAATATCATATAGCGAGGTGATTTAATTGATAAGATTGCTGTCCGCTTTTTTTATAAAAGACCGCAAAAACTATAATAGTCCCACTGTAAGACGAGCGTACGGAATGCTGTGCGGCGTGATTGGTATATTCTTTAACATTTTACTCTTTGCAATCAAGCTTTTAGCAGGAACGCTTTCCGGCTCAATTTCTATATTGGCGGATGCTTTTAATAATTTATCCGATGCCGGCACTTCCATCATTACTCTTATCGGGTTCAAGTTATCGGGCACAAAGCCGGATTCCGACCATCCCTTCGGTCACGGAAGATTTGAATATATCACCGGACTTATTGTAGCGATGATAATTATTTTGATGGGTTTCGAGCTGGGTATAGAATCTGTGAAAAAGATTATCACCCCTGCCGAAATCGAATTTTCATACCTTACTGCGGCTATTCTTATTGTTTCGGTGCTTGTAAAATGCTATATGGCGCTGTATAACCGCTCCGTTCACAAGAAAATCAATTCCCCTTCCCTTTCTGCTACCTCGGCGGATTCGTTGTCAGACTGTGTTGCAACAACTGTTATACTTATGTCCATGCTTATATTTAAGTTTTGGGGTATTAACATTGACGCATGGTGCGGTCTTGCGGTGTCTGTATTCATTTTGATAAACGGTATTAAAGCCGCAAAAGAAACCGTATCTCCCCTGCTCGGGCAGCCGCCGGAAAAAGAATTTGTTGAAAAGATTAATAACATTGTTTTATCAGAAGAGTGCGTGCTTGGCATTCACGACCTTGTAGTTCATGATTACGGTCCCGGCAGAATAATGATCTCTCTGCACGCGGAAGTTTCCGCCAACGCCGATATGATGGAAACACACGATGCTATCGATAATGTAGAAAGACAGCTAAAACAAGAGTTGAATTGTGAAGCTGTGATACACATGGACCCCATTCTTGAAAACGACGAAGTGACTAACAGTTTGAAGGCATTGGTCTCCCAACTGCTTTCCACAATCGGAGATGGAGTAAGTATTCACGATTTCCGCGTGGTTGCAGGTCCGACTCATACTAATTTAATATTTGATATAGTTATTCCCTACGAACTAAAACTGGATAACAAATCGGTTACCGAAAAGGTCAACAATCTTATTTCTACAATCGATGGAAACTATTATCCTGTTTTCAATATCGACAATTCTTATGTTAAATGAAAGTGTACTTGGTGCACCTGCAATAAAGCAGGTGCATCTTTTACACTTAAAAGTTCAACTGTGGTTAGAAAAACTCTCTGCAAACAGGTTATTGCTATACAACTTAAATGTGTTATAATGGTGGCAGGATAAGCGCTGGTCCAAAATAATTTGGAGGAACTGTAATGATTAAACTCGGCGAAAAAATCAAAACATTAAGAAAACAGAAAAACATATCCCAGGAGGTTTTCGCAAATTATCTCGGCGTATCATTTCAAGCCGTTTCAAAATGGGAAAACGGAAACACAATGCCCGACGTGACCATAATCCCTGCTATCGCATCCTTCTTTGAAGTTTCCATCGATGAACTTTTTGATTTTAATCTGTATGAGACGGAAAAGCAGGTTGAGGAAATCTGTCATGAGGCATATAAATTCCGTTACACCGATGCGACGAAGTCGGAGAAAATTTTACGCGAAGGATTGCAGAGATTCCCCGGTAACGACATCATATTAAACAATCTGCTTTATACATTGGATTATCAAGAGAGAGCAGACGAGGTGATTACTCTTTGCAAAACGCTAATTGAG
>JAZSIT010000110.1:0-6998 GCA_045533895.1 Eubacteriales bacterium | reverse complement strand
CCGGGAAATCCTACTTTTGTCATAAAAATATGCTTCCTTTCTCTGTTTATTCTTCGGGGAACACAATAGATATTACAGATTTTTCCATATCGTATCCCTGCATAAATCTGCTTTTTACGCCTTCATAGGTGATATTACCGATAATCTCGGCGTAATCGAACATATCACATCCCTCAAGAGCCGCCGCCGCAAGACGGTTTACAGTCTCCGCGGTGGAGTTAAAGCTCAAGCATTCGGTAGCGTATATAACCTTTTTTGCACGGTTGAATTCTTCTTCCGTGAAAAAGGTATCTTTTCTTTTGTTTATTTCCCTTTTTATCGCGGTATAGACCCCATCGGGGTCATCTGCAATACCCTCAACGGAAACATAAGACCAATCGCGGGAGTTATAATAGCTGTATGCGAAACGGTCGGAAATAAGTCCGCTTTCGTAATTATCGCAGTAAAACTCGCCGGAAGGCCCAAAAAGCATTTGCAGTAATATCGCGTGCTCTGCGCTTCTTACCAAATCATCATCATTTTCTTCCAAGGATTCCTTTATACCGATAGCGAACTGGGGCATACCTATCTTAAGCTTTATCTCGGTGCGAGGGATATTTATATGCTCCGGCTCGCTTATTTCGGGCAGGATATAGTCTGTCTTCGGGTATTCGCCCATACATTTATCGCATATTTCTTTTACCTTTTCCGGGTCCACGTTGCCGCAAATACAAAGCACCGTATTCGACGGATGATAAAACACCTTGTGGATATCGTAAAGCGTTTCTGCAGTTATATGGGATATGGATTCCACCGTCCCCGCAATATCCTTGCGCACGGGGTTGTTGACGTACAAACCTTCAAGCATTCCAAGCAGTGCACGCCAATCGGGGTCGTCCTCGTACATTTTAATTTCCTGACCGATTATACCTTGCTCCTTTGCCACGGTCTCCTCCGTAAAGTGGGGAGTAAACACCTGCTCAAGAAGAGTCTCAAGGTTTGTATAAAAGTTTTCGGTGCAGGAAAAAACATATTCGGTGCGCTCAAAGGATGTAAAAGCGTTTGCGTCTCCGCCGTTTTTGGAATAAGTCTCAAAAGCATCGGTACCGTCAGCATTTTCAAACAGCTTGTGCTCAAGAAAATGTGCGGTTCCGTCAGGCACCGTAACAATTCCGTTTTCGGTGGGAAGTCTGTTATCGCAAGAGCCGTACTTTACCGCAACGGCGGCAAATGCTGTCTCGTGGTTTTTGGGGCAAACGTAAACCGGAAGTCCGGATGAATGTATAAAATGATAATATTTTTCGCCAAGGAGCTTGTTTTCTTTAACTATCATTCCTCTGCGCCTCCTTCAAGAAAGTAAACGGTGTCTACTGTTATTTTTTCGGCGCAGGAAATAACGTCTTCCCGTGTAATAGCGTCCATTTCCTTTTCCGCATCCTTTGGCGACATATCCACGCCCGCTATAAAACGGGACAGATAAAAGCTGTTCATACCGCGGTTTTTATCGGTAACGCTTCTGAAACTGCTTTTAATACTGCGTATGGAAGAGGAAAACTCTGTTTCGGTAAACTCGCCCCTTCTCATTTTTTCAAGCTGTTCATCTATTGCGGAAATAACCTTGTCTTTGTCTTTTGCGTCGATTCCCGCAGTGATAACCAAAATACCCTTAATAGACTGGGGCACGGGCGAACAGTAATAGCACAGCGACATCTTTTCCCTCACGTTCATAAACAATTTACTTGTGGGGGATGCGGCGAAAATCTCGTCAAAGACCAAAAACTTAAGCCAATCCTTTTCGCAAAGTGAAATTCCCGTGCGGTAACCGATGCACAGTTTACTCTGGCTGATATTCATCTTTTCGGTGTGGTAGACCGCGTTTTCCTTTTTACGTATTATCTCCGTTTTAGGCAGAGGGGCTCTTCCGGATGAGAAGGGGAGTAAAGCGACAATCTTTTGCTCAATCTCTTTTCCGTCGGTTGCGCCGGTAAATACAATATGCACCGGTGCTTTAACCAGCATTTCTTTATAAAAATCATAAAGATTCTTGCCGTTTATTTTTTTAACATCCTCTTCTTTGCCATCGGAGGGCACGGAATACGCCTCGTCCTTGCACATAATCTCGATACAACAGGAAACCGCGTAGGCGGATTTGTTGTCCTTGCGGGAGCGGATAATATCAATCTGGTTCTTTTTCTCGCTCTCAACGTATTCCTTTTTGAATCTGCCGCATCTTACAAGAGGGCAGAAAATAAGCTCGTGCAAAAGGTCGATAAGGCTATCGGTAATATCCTCGTTGTTAATGGTATATTTTTTGTTTATACCCGAAACCGAGAAGGTAACACATACACATTCACCAAGCACACGGTTATATACCTCTGCGTTGGCGGCGTACAGTTCCTCCTGCACTATGGCAAGGTCACGCATGGTGGGATATTTTACCGTACCACGGTTTATAACCGATGCCAGCAGTGCAGAAAACGCCGCCGTATCACGGTTTAAGGGAAGCAGAAAGTTTACCGTAAGCAGGTCGTATTTGGATTTATCTGTTTTGAGGGCGGTAAAAGTTACGCCCTCTGTCAAAGTGTTAAAATATTTTTCCATGTATTAAAGTATCTTTGCAGCGCTGTCAGTATCAAGATAAAGGGTGGCGTTATTGTGGCGGCGGAGTATGGAAGCGGGGCAGGCTTCGGTTATCTCGCCCATAACGGTATTGTATACAGCGTTTGCTTTGGTGGGAGCAGGTACGATACAGAAAACTGCCTCGGGCGCAACCAAAGTAGGTATGGTAAGTGTCATTGCGTGGGTAGGCACAAGGTCGATAGATGCAAAGCAACCGTCATTTACCTGCTGCATACGGCACACGTTGTCAAGCTCAACCGGCTTTACTGCGTATTTATCGTTAAAATCAGCTACGTGAGGGTCATTAAAAGCGATATGACCGTTTTCGCCAATACCCATACAAATAACATCGCAGGGATGCTCCGCAAGAAGGGCAGCATATCTTTCCGCTTCCGCATAAGGGTCGGTAGCGGTAATATCTATGTAATTTACAGAGGCAAAGGGCACCTTTCCGAATATTGCATTGTAAAGGAAATTTCCAAATCCCTGAGGAGCGTCCTTGTCAAGCCCTATATATTCGTCCATGTGGAAAGCATGAATCTTTGTCCAGTCAATTTCCTTGTCGTTAATAAGAGCGGCAAGAAACTCGTTCTGGCTGGGCGCGGCGGCGAATATCATATTTATTTCGCCTTTCTTTGCAATTTGCGCCTTTATCTCTGCGGCGGCTTCCTCTGCGGCGCGTACGCCCATCTCCGCTCTGGATTCATATACTTTATATACCAAATTATCAACTTTACCTGTCTTAACCATTTTTAATTTCCTTTCCGCGCACATATACCGCGCATACGTTTATATCATCGTCAAAAACCGCAATGTCTGCGTCCTTGCTTTTTTCAAGTGTTCCCTTGTTTCCAAGAGAGGCAAAGCGTGCAGGTGTAGCGGTCATCATCTTAACCGCATCCTTAAGGGGAACGCCTGCCTGCTTATACATAGTGCGTACAAGTCTGTCTGCAGTAGCAATACTGCCTGCAAAGGCTTGTCTATCGGGCATTTTTGCAACGCCGTCCTCAATAAACACTTCATAACCGTTTTCAAGCGAGCCAAGTATTGTGGTGCCCGAGGTCTGTCCCGCGCCGCGCATGGAGTCTGTTACCATACACATTCTGTCCGCGCCTTTAATGCGGTACAGCGAGCCGAGAATGCAGGGAGGCAGGTGGCATCCGTCTGCGATGACTTCCACCTTCATATCGTCAATAATATATCCGCTTTCTATCATACCGGGTATACGGAAACCGCCCCTTCGTACCATAGAAGACATACCGGAATAAAAGTGGGTAAGCAGACCGTATCCGTTTTCGTATCCCTCAAGCACCGTTTGGTACTCCGCGTCGGAGTGACCCATAGATGCAAGAATTCCCTTTTCGGCAAGAATTTTTCCCAATTCCATAGCGCCGTCAAGCTCTGGTGCAACCGTCCAGCGTTTTATAATTCCTTTTCCTGCTTCAAGTATAGGCAAATAATGGTCGGGCGTGGGCTTTTTCAAAAATCTCTCGTCCTGGGCGCCCTTTTGAGCAGGGGAAAAGTAGGGACCCTCAAGGTGTATACCGCAAAGGTCGCTTCCGTTATTTTCGGTGCTTTGCGCTTTACGGAAAGTATCAAAGGTGCGGAACAGCTCTTCATCAGGGCAGGTAAGTGTGGTGGGAAGCATTGCGGTTGTACCGTGGCTTCCGTGAAGACGTGCGGCGGTGAGATATGCCTCCACCGTGCCATCCATAAAATCGCTTCCTCCGCCTCCGTGGAGGTGAATATCCACAAAGCCGGGAGATATGTATTTACGGCTGTAATCGGTTACGTTACAGCCCTCGTCGCTTGTGCGCTCACCTGCGGAAACAACCTTTCCGTCCTCAAAGCACACTTCGCCGTTTTGTATAATTTCGTTTTCGGTTATAAGAACGCCCACTAATTTATTTATCATCTATTTTCCCTCCAAAATACAAACAGCGTGGGCGCAAATTCCTTCCTTTGCGCCGGTAAAGCCCATACCTTCCTCGGTGGTGGCTTTAATATTAATTCTGTCAATATCGGTTTTCAGCACGTTTGCAATATTTGCGCGCATTTCTTCTATATACGGCGATAACTTGGGTACTTGTGCAATAACAGTGCAGTCTATATTAGAAAGAGAGTATCCTCTTTCGTTCATAGTCTCTTTTACCTTTTCAAGCAAAATAAGGGAGTTTATATCCTTATAAGCTACGTCAGTATCGGGAAAATGGTAGCCTATATCCCGCAGAGCCATTGCGCCCAGCAGACTGTCGCAAACGGCGTGAACAAGCACGTCTGCGTCCGAATGTCCCAAAAGTCCCAATTCCGACGGAATTTCCACACCGCCGATTATTAGCTTTCTGTCTTGTGCAAATCGATGGGCGTCGTACCCGTGGCCTATCCTCATAAAACCTTATTTTCCTTCTCTTTTTCTCTTTCTTCAAGGAATATCCGCGCCTTTGCACGCTTTATATCCTCTGCGGTGGTAAGCTTATCGTTATTATCGCCGATATTTACGTACTTTACCTTAAAACCTGCGTTTTCAGCAAGAGTGGTATCGTCAGTAGCGGAAACCTTGTTTTTCTTTCCCAAAGCAGATGCTACCAGATAAATATCTCTGCGGAACACCTGCGGCGTCTGCACAGCGATAAGTCTGTCTCTTCTCGGAGTATACTGAACTGACCCGTTTTCATCGGTATATTTCACCGTGTCTGTCATCGCTTTGCAGGCGCAGGAAGCACCGGTCTCGTATACCGCGTTAACTACATCGTCAATATTTTCGCCGGTAATGAAGGGGCGTGCGCAATCGTGTATACACACGATATCTGTGTCGCCTGCCATAAGAACTCCGTTAAGCACGGATTCTGTGCGGGTTTTTCCGCCGGGTGCAAATACGATCTTCTTTTTCGTATAATTGTCCGCAATAGGGGAAAGTCGGGTCTTGTCTCGGCAAACTATTACTATATCGGTTACGGTTTGGCTTTCTTCAAAAGCGTCCAGCACCATAGAGAACACGGTGCCGTGTCCTAATTTTATAAGAGGCTTTTCCACGCCGCCCATACGCTGTCCCGTTCCTGCGGCGACTATTATGGCGGTCACTCGCCTTATTTTTTTATTTTCCACGGATAATATCACCCTTTTTCAGTCCGTCTGCTTTAAGATAGAATTCCATTTTCGCGTGGGGTGTGCTTTCAATAGGGTTGCCCTCAAGGTCGTACATCTCGCCGATTACCGCATCTCTGCCGACCTTGCCGGGAGTAAGTATCTGCACGTTTTCACCAACGCACATTTTGTTTCTCTGCAGGCAAAGTGCCATACCCTTTTCCGCATCATAATCGGAAACGGTGCAAAGATAAGCTCTGTCCTTAAGATATTCGTTGTTATTTACGATATTTGCTGTTTCCTGAGGGGAATTAAAATAAAATCCCGTGCAGTATTCGCGGTGGGAAACGCTCTCTACCTCGGTAAGATAGGCTTTGTCAAAGGGCTTTCCTTCAAGATAAGCGTCAAGCGCCATACGGTATGCATTGGTTACCGCCGCGGTGTAGTATGCGCTCTTCATTCTGCCCTCTATCTTCAAGCTGTCTATACCTGCATCAATAAGCTGGGGGATATGCTCTATCATACACATATCCTTGGATGAGAATACGTAGGTGCCGTTTTCGTCCTGCTCGGCTTCAATACGGTCGCACTCTCGTTTTTCCTCATACATAAAGTATTTCCATCTGCAGGGCTGTGCACAGCTACCCTCGTTGGCGTTTCTGTTTATATAATAGTGGGAAAGCAGGCATCTGCCCGAATAGGAAACACACATAGCGCCGTGAACAAAACACTCAATCTCCAATTCGGGAGGAGTATTTTCACGCACCGATTTAATATCCTCCAAGGTAAGCTCTCTTGCCAGAACAATACGCTTTACGCCTGCGTTATACCAAAAACGGCAGGCGGCGGCGTTTACGGTGGATGCCTGTGTGGAAAGATGTATCTCTCCATCGGGGATAATCTCTTTTATTCTGCATATAACACCGGGGTCGGAAACTATATATGCATCCGGCTTTATTTCACCAAGAATGCGCAGATATTCGTCCAGATCTCTGAACTGCTTGTCTCTGGGCATGGTGTTAAGCGTAATATATATTTTTTTGCCAAGTGAGTGGGTATAATCTACGCTTTCCTTTAACTGCTCGGGAGTAAAGTTACCTGCCTGAGAGCGCATACCAAACTTATCTAAAGCACAGTATACCGCATCTGCACCGTAAAGAAGTGCGTAATATAATTTTTCGGGATTTCCCGCAGGGGAAAGTATCTCCGGTCTTTTAATCTTTGTCATCGTATTGCTTGTTGACCTCTGCAGCGATTTTTTTGTTTGCCAAGTCGGAGGCCAAGCGGTCTTAGGAAGACAAAGTGGCCAAACAACT
>JAZSIT010000195.1:0-6705 GCA_045533895.1 Eubacteriales bacterium | reverse complement strand
ATAAAGAAAAGCTGAACCTGCTCTTCCCTCGCCTTTTCGATAAGGCGCAAGAAACTGCGGCGCAAAGCCTCACGCCGTTTTTCTGCGGCGGAAGGAGAAAAAGCCGTAAAGGGGGAATCCAGATGTATATCTGCTGTATGTAAAATCTTAATACTCATTTATTTCCTCCTGTTCATTATAAGTGAAGCCATAGTACCGCGCTCGTTCCCGTGTACACGGTGGGAAAAAAACGTATCGGTATTACAGCAGGTGCAAATGCGGCAAGCGGAGATATTTTCCGCCTTTATTCCGTTATTCAATAGTACCTGCTCGTTTAACCCCGTAAGGTCGAGCATATACTTCCCCTTTTGTGCGGGAACAAAATATTGTTTGTTGTTTTCGTTCTTTTGCGTAAAATAATCGTAAAGCTCCGCTCCGACCTCATAACAGCAAAGACCTGCACAAGGTCCGATAGCGGCGATAATATTTTCTCTTTTACTTCCCATACCGCACATTTTGTCTAATGCGACGGCAGATATTCCGCCAAGCGTTCCGCGCCAGCCCGAATGGACCGCACCGCAAATATTATTTTCAGTATCGTAAAGCAAAACAGGAACGCAATCCGCGCTGCGGACGGAAAGCAAAGTGTCACTGCAGGCGGTAACAAGACCGTCCACGTCAAAATCAAAGGGCGGTTTTACCGTGCCCGTGCCCCTATGCTCGTCCTTTACCTCTATGACCGTGGTGCTGTGAGTCTGATAGGTTCGGCAGACGGAGTGTTCGTCCAAGCCGAAAACGGATGCAGCAATGCGGTGGTTGAGAAGCACGTTTTCCGCGCTGTCCTTCTTTTCACCCAGACCTACCGCGAAATTAAGGGTATCGAACGGCGGAGTGCTTACACCGCCGTGTCGGGTAAAGAATGCGTGGGGAACAGAAAATCTATCAAAAAGCGGAGAAGTATAGTACACCGCTTTATCGTTATGCAAAACAAATTGATGGGTCAAAAAATATCACCTCATAAAATTATAACATAGAGATATACACTTTGCAAGAAACATTATTTTTTATTTTTTATTAAAAAAACTATTGACAAACGGCTTCCTTCTTGATATAATAAGCAAGCTGTCACAAAGACGGCGCAAAAAAGCGGAATATATGGCGGAATAGCTCAGTTGGCAGAGCATCCGGTTCATACCCGGCAGGTCGTAGGTTCAAGTCCCACTTCCGCTACCATTTCATGGCCCGTTGGTCAAGCGGTTAAGACACCGCCCTTTCACGGCGGTAACAGGAGTTCGATTCTCCTACGGGTCACCAAAAAAATCCGAGAACTTTGTTCTCGGATTTTTTTATCCAAGCCGACGTTTCAGGGTCCCCAAAGCGAACAAAGTGAGCTTTGGGTTAAAAGTAGGCTTGGTATGGCACCGTCGATTTGCGGCGGCATGAAATCATATGGCAAAGCAAGGTTGAAAAGTCTTGCTTTTTTAGCGGATTCGGGCATCTGCCCGATTTCGCGCAGCGGATGTCCACGCGCAATGCTTGCCCCAGACGCAAGCGTCGGGAAAACAGAAATTCAACCCCAAGTAGAACTTTCACAATAAAACTCAATGTGTTTACTATTGCAAGTTGTGTTTTGCTGCGATATAATATAATCACAAGGTAGCTATCTCAAAAAGCTTGGAGGATAGAATATGTTAGATCAAAAAATCTTTGGCGAAAAACTTCGCAATCACAGAAAAAAGCTTGGAATGACACAGGAAGAGGTTGCTGAAAAAGTTGGAGTATCTCCGCAAGCGATTTCAAAATGGGAGGCTGGAGATTGTTTGCCCGATTGTTTTAATCTGAAAACTATTAGTGATGTTTATAAAATCTCGGCAGATGTTCTTCTTGAAACCGAGTCAAGCGGTGATCTTGATGCTGTGTCAAGTAAGATTGAGCAACTTGCGACAGAATTCGTTTGGTCAATAGCAAACCATGACCGCTATAATAGTAATCTCCGTCAAGAGCTTGGAGAAGATCTTTGGGAAATGTGGAAGGGCATCTATTTTGCTGAGGTTGGCAACAGAGAAATACAAGAAGAAAGTAAGAATCAAGGAAATCTTAGAATTATAGGTTCATATGGAACAAAAATTTGGGATAACAGCGGTGTGGCTTGTGTTATTAAATCATCACTTATCAATCAGCTTTCTCCCTTCGACGCAAATACGATAGAAGTAATGCAAGCACTTTGCAGTGAGGACGGACAAAAACTGATTTTTGCTCTACGCTGTGATGTTCCAACATCAAAACAAACACTCATCGAAAAAGCCAATATTGAAATATCCCGTTTAAATGAGCTTTTGCTTTTATTCACCGAAAATCGAATTATTGAATTTGTTGCGGACAATCGTTCAGAGGACAGAGGATACTTGGTCTGTGGTCATTGCGGTATTGCTGCGTACATGGTGTTAACAGCAATGTATATCCTCAATAAAAAGAATTATACCGTTTCGCAATTTCTCATAGGATGATTGACTTTCTTGCCCCGCCTCGCGCGGGGCATTCTTCGTTTTTGCCACAAATCAAGCCTTGCTTGTTTATTAAACAACCATTTGATAATTGACTGCGCCTACATGCTGTGATAAAATATAGTCACACCGGTGATAACTCTTACTGGAGGTAAATTCGTGAACGTTAAAATTGGCGAAAAGATAAAACAGCTTCGTAAACGAGACGGCAGAAAGCAGGAAGAATTAGCGACTGTATTGGGTGTAAGTCCGCAAGCGGTATCGCGCTGGGAAGCAAACGGTGGATACCCCGATATCGAACTGCTCCCCGCCATTGCAAACTATTTTAATATAAGCATTGATGAGCTTTTCGGTTACAGCAGAGACAGAGAAGAAAAGCTGAAACTGATTTTGGAAAAAGCCGACAAGGCTATAACCGCCCAAGGTGATATGACAGAATGTGTGGAGATGCTCCGTGCCGCCGCAGATGAATTCCCTTCCGAGCCGCAAATTCTTGTTAAGCTGGGATATGCGTTGAGCATATACGGATGGCAAAAACACGGCGCAAGAAGTTACACGAAAGACGGTTCCGACTATGCCTACGAAGACATTGAATATAATTCCAAAAACGTATATTGGCAGGAGGCGCTGAACGTATTTGAAAAGGCATTATCCTTTGATATATCTGCCGAGGATAGAGACGTTCTGACACAGCAAATGGTTATTTATTATTCAAAAATGGGATATTTCGATAAAGCCACAGCACTTGCTTCAAAGCAAAACAGTCTGCTTATGAGCAGAGAGTTTTTGTTATCTCTGGCAAACGAAGGCGAAACCAAAGACAGATATCAAGGCGAGGCAATTATTGATGTTTTGAACGCATTGAAAACTATTGCAGTAAACTCCGTGTGCACAAAAATCTCTATTTGTACAAAAAAAGAAGGAATTGATCTGTTTATAACACTTGCACATCTTTATGAGTCTGTTTTCAGCGACGGAAGATGCGGAATCGGGCATTATCATATTGCCGAACTATATTTACACGCCGCAGTATACGAAGCGAGATTTGGCGAAGGCAACGAAAAAGCTTTTGAGCATTTTTGCAAAGGATTTGAGCACAAAAAGCAATACGAATCCATACGTTGCAGTGGTGAATATCAATACACTTCTCCGTTGGTAGCCAAGGTCACATTCCCAAGCGAAAACTTCCCCTCCCTTACAGACACATTCTGGAAGGGTTGGATAGAAGTTTTGCCGGAAGAACTTAAAAAATGCATTAATTCCGACCCGCGCTTTACAGAATGCTTTGAATAAACCCCTGCCCCACATAACGTGGGGCTTTTTGTATTTTTAATTGATAATTGACTATATACTTATTATATGGTAAAATATATAATAAATTATTTTGACGGGAGGAAGATAATGGCTGAAACAATACAAAAATTTTTCGGTATACAGTCTCCTGCCGCCATGGTTATTATAACCATAGCATTAATGCTGTTTTGCGGTTTCGCCTTAACGAGGCTTACCAAGCTGTTAAAGCTGCCCAACGTCACGGCGTATATTATCACGGGAATTTTGCTGGGGCCATATGTTTTGGACGCCGTACCAAAGGAAATTGTTGAGGGAACGGAGTTTTTATCCGATATAGCACTGGCGTTCATCGCATTCAGCACAGGTGAATTCTTTAAGCTGAACGTATTAAAGAAAAACGGTGCCAAGGTGCTTATTATAACCCTTGCGGAAGCGTTGCTTTCCGCCGCGGCGGTATTCGGTGTGCTGTACGGAATATTCAGAGTGGAGCTTGCTTTTTCTATTGTGCTTTCCGCGTTGGCGGCGGCAACTGCATCCGCATCCACAATGATGACGATACGACAGACCGGCGCAAAGGGAGATTTTGTAAACACTCTCCTTCAGGTGGTGGCGCTGGACAACGTAATAAGCCTTATCGCTTACTCGGTGGCAATATCGGTGGCGACAGCCTTGATAGGCACATCTCACAGCGTTTCGGCAGGCGACGTGCTGTATCCCCTACTTATAAATGCGGGCGTTTTGATAGTGGGATGCGTGTTTGGATTTTTCCTCAACGCATTACTGAAAAAGCGGTCTACCGATAACCGTCTTATAGTTTCGATTGCGGTGCTGTTTGCCTTCTGCGGTATCTGCGCTGTTCTGGACGTTTCTCCTCTGCTGGGATGTATGTCTATGGCAACGGTATATATAAACGTATCGGGCGATGAAAAGCTATTCAAGCAGTTAAACTATTTCAGTCCGCCGTTACTGCTTCTGTTCTTTGTAAGGTCCGGCGTAAGCTTTGACCTTGGCGCGCTGTTTGATTTTTCCGCGTCCGTAGGCACGGTTTCTTTGCTTACAATCGGAATTGCATATTTTGTTGTAAGAATTATCGGTAAATACGCAGGAGCGTACATTGGCTGTCTTGCCGCTAAAAAGGACAAAAAGGTGCGAAATTTCCTTGGCTTTGCCCTTGTTCCCCAAGCAGGCGTAAGTATAGGTCTTGCTGCATTGGGTGCCCGTGCGCTTGGCGGTGAGATAGGCGACGCGCTGACCACGGTAATACTTGCATCGGGCGTGCTGTACGAGCTTGTGGGCCCTGCGGCGGCAAAATTGTCGCTTCATCTTGCAGGTGCCTACTCGGATAAACTGGAAGATATAGTTTTGGTGGAAACGGTTACGCCTGACGGAAGAATAAAAACCGACGCGCAACTTCTTACCGAGCGAATACAAAAGATACAAGAGGAGTTGCCCGAAAAGGGCGATACTCCCAATGAAGACGAGCAGGCGTTTCTTGAAGCGGCGGAGGAGCAATATGCGGCAATGCTGGCATCGCGCAGAAAGCCCTTTTCAAGAAACAGATAAGGAGGAAGATTATGATAAACGACCCTTTGGCAACCTTGATGGGAAGTTGGTCAACCGAAATTAATATCTACACCATTCTTTTGAGGATAGGCATTTCCATGCTGTTTTCAGCGTTTATAGGAATCGAACGCTCTTCAAAACGCCATTCCGCAGGACTGCGTACCTTTATTATGGTATCCCTTGCAGGTACGGTGGCGATGCTTACCGATATTTTTCTTATATCGGAAACTAAGATGAGTATACCCGTTCTTTCTGCGGCAGTGGTTATCGGCGGTGCGATGATAAGCGGAAACTCGGTGCTGTACAGCTCAAAAAGCCAGATAAAAGGTCTTACCACCTCTGCTGCGCTTTGGGCGTGCGGTGTTATAGGCATTACGTCGGGCGCGGGAATGTATACCGTAACGGCTGTGGCGTTTGTGGCGGTAATATTCGGTCTGTCTCTGTTCCCCACTATCGAACACGGACTGAAAGACAGATTTAACCATTTTGAGATACATCTTGAACTGAAAAACAAAAGCAATCTGCAAGATTTTGTAACCACCATACGCAAGCTGGGCATGGTTATTGAAAACATTGAATCCAACCCTGCGTATATAAATTCGGGACTGAGCGTTTATACGGTTTCGGTTACCATACACGGAAAAGAACTTAAAAAATACAAGAAACATTCGGAAATTATTGAAGCGTTAAGCTCGCTGGAATACGTTTACCACATTGAGGAAATGGAATAATGATACGATTTGAATGTGATTATACTGACGGATGCGCGCCTCAGGTGTTGGATGCGCTGATAAAAACAAACGGACTTAACACAGTAGGCTACGGAAAGGACGAGTTTTGTGCCGCCGCCGCAGAAAAAATAAAGAAATACTGCTGTGCGCCCAATGCCCAGGTGCATTTTGCGGTCGGCGGAACGCAGACCAATACAATAATCATATCTTCGATACTCCGTCCCTTTGAGTGCGTAGTATGCTGTGAAAGCGGACATATCAACGTTCACGAGACAGGAGCTATCGAGGCAACGGGCCACAAGGTTTTTGCCCTTCCTGCGGTAGACGGAAAAATTGAAGTCTCTTCCCTTGAAAAAACACTTTCTTTTCCCGAAAACGAGCACGAGGTAAAGCCGGGAATAGTTTATATATCCTTCCCTTCCGAAACCGGCTCTATCTACAGCGCAAAGGAGCTTGAGGATATTTACGGTATCTGCCAAAAGTACGGTGTTCCTTTGTTTATTGACGGTGCACGTCTCGCATACGGTCTTGCCGCACGGGAAAACGACGTAACTCTGCCCTACCTTGCTGCCCACTGTGACGTTTTTTACATCGGCGGTACAAAATGCGGGGCTATGTTTGGCGAGGCAATGGTG
>JAZSIT010000199.1:0-10665 GCA_045533895.1 Eubacteriales bacterium | reverse complement strand
GTCACAGCTTTGGCTCCGAGTACTTAAGTGATGACTATGCTCACTGGTTTGAATGTATACGAAGCGGTTGTAACGAGAGAAGCGGAAAAGAAAATCATTACGGCGGTACTGCCACCTGCAAGGACAAACCTATATGCGAAGCATGCGGAAAAGAATATGGCGAGAAATCTGACCATATTTATATAAAAACCGCACACGAGGATTATCTTAAATCCGCCGCGACCTGCGAAAAGGCTGCGGTTTACTATGTTCACTGCCAATTCTGCAAGAACTTTGGCGCAGAAACCTTTGAAAGCGGCGCCCCCTTGGGTCACAGCTTTGGCTCCGAGTACTTAAGTGATGACTATGCTCACTGGTTTGAATGTATACGAAGCGGTTGTAACGAGAGAAGCGGCGAAGAGGAGCATATCGGCACTATCGCTACCTGCGAAATAAAATCCGTATGTATTATCTGTGATGCGGAATACGGAGATTTTGCGGATCACGATTATGTGATGCAAATTGCCACCGAAGAGTATGAGCGTTCTGCCGCCTCCTGTGAGAAAAAGGGCGTTTACTATTACTCCTGCTCTTGCGGCGCTATCGGCAGCGCTACCTTTGAAACAAACGCTTTGGGTCACCTTTGGTCCGAAAACTACACTCCCGCAAAGGACGGAAGGGGACATCACAAGACCTGCACCCGCACAAACTGTACGTCAGTAAGCGAAACCGAAAGCCATTTCGGCGGCGCTGCCACCTGCGAAAAACAGGCGGTTTGTCAGGTATGTAACGCTTCTTACGGAGAAAAAGCGCCTCACACCTTTAACAAAAAACGTGTGGACGACAAATATCTCTGCAAAAAAGAGACCTGCACAACTGCAAAAACCTACTATTATTCCTGTGTTTGCGGAGAAAAAGGCGCAGTAACCTTTGAAGAAGGCTCTCCCTTGGGCCACAATTACACCGGAAGCTATACCTATGATTCGCTCTATCATTACCAGGCTTGCGCAAACGGATGCGGAACTGAGCAGGAAAATCCCCATTCTATGGGCGAATATTACGTGTACACGCCTGCCTCTTGTTACAGAGTGGGTGAAGAGCTGAGCGATTGCTCGGTTTGTAATTACTATATTTCCCGTAAGATCGACAAGACTCCTCACGATATGCTTTATAACCAGATAAAGACCGAGGGCCCCTTCAGAGGAAAAGACAATATTGAATATTTTATTCACAAAATTGTTGACTGCTGTTCGGTACAAGAATGTGATTATTACCTTGTTCTGGCTGAATCTATCCAGCACATCCACGGCGACCTGCCCTCTCCCCTCCTGCGTATTGACGCCACCTGCACACAAGATGGTCTTACGGCAGGTGCGGTATGCAGCGTACGCGGTTGCGGCGCAATACTTATTGAACAAGAAATAATCCCCGCTTTAGGCCACAATTACTTAAATAACGTATGCGAAAACTGCGGAGATATCCTTGTAAACGGCTCTGTCGGTCTTGAGTATACCCTCAGCGGCGACGGAACCTACTATATCGTCTCCGGCATCGGCTCCTGCGAAGATACTGATATAATCATTCCCGATACTTACGAAGGCAAGCCGGTTAAGGAGATTGGAAATAGTGCTTTCGCCAACCGCTACACGCTTACAAGTGTTACAATTCCCGATAGCGTTGTTTCTGTTGGAGAGTGGGCATTTGGCTATTGCTCCAATCTTATAAGCGTTGACCTCGGAAACAGCGTAACCTCCATTGAGAGAAATGCGTTCTACTCTTGCTCCGCTCTTACTAGCGTTGCTATTGGTAACGGGGTTTCCTTCATTGGCAAATTTGTGTTCGATTATTGCTCTGCTCTTACGAGTATTAACGTAAGCGCTGACAATACAGCATATTGCTCTATCGATGGCAACCTTTATACCAAAGATAAAAAGACATTGGTACAGTATGCACTTGGAAAAACAGATACTTCGTTTACTGTTCCCGATGGAGTTACTTCAATTGGGTATGCTGCATTCCGGTATAGCGCAAACCTTAAAAGCTTTACCGTTCCCAATAGCGTAACTACTATTGACGGTTTTGCATTTGATATGTGCATTGGTCTCGCCGAAATAACTATCGGCAGCGGTGTTGTATCTATTGGTGATGGTGCGTTTTATGATTGTTACGCTCTCTCCACCGTATACTACAACGGCACGAAAGCAGACAGAGAGAACATTGATATAGGAGAAAGTAACGACCCGTTGCTTAACGCAAACTGGATATATCTGGTTTGCGAGCATATCTTTGATATCACAGAAGGATCTACCTACGAGATTGTTATGGAACCCTCCTGTGTTTTAATGGGAACAATGCATATATTCTGCGCTAACAGATGCGGAGAATACGTGGAAGAAATGATATCTCCTACAGGCAAACATAATTTCTCCCCTGTTGTTCTTCCAGACACAATTTGTACACAAGGAACCACGGTGAACAGATTCTGTATGTCCTGCGCCGATTGGTTCCCCGAATACATTCCCGCTCAAGGTCACGAATACCAAGACGGTGTTTGCGTTATCTGCGGAAACGTTAAGACTTCCGAAGGTCTTGCGTATACCCTTGGCACAGATGGAACCTACTACATCGTATCCGGTATTGGAAGCTGCGCGGATACGGAGATAGTTATACCCGATACTTATGAAGGTCTTCCTGTTAAGGAAGTTGCAAACAACGCTTTCCAGAAGAAAGCAAATATTACAAAAGTGGTATTGGGTAAAAATATTACCACTATTGGAAAATCTGCCTTTTACCGTTGCTACGGATTGACAGAAATAGTATTTTCCGAAAATCTTATTACCATTGGTAACAACGCCTTTGAGGATTGCAGCGCTATTGTTGCTGTAGATATTCCAAGCTCGGTTACCACTCTCGGCAGTTCTTCCTTCTACCGTTGCTATGGCTTAACCGAAATAACCATACCCGGTAATATTTCGGAAATAGGAGCATATGCTTTTGCGTATTGCAGTGGTTTGACAAAGGCAGCTATAGAATTCGGTGTCTCCTCTATAGGAGCCAGCGCTTTCTATAAATCTGCCATAACAGAAGTTTCTATTCCAAATTCAATTACAAAAATAGGAAATTCTGCTTTTGAAGGATGTGCAAAGCTGACATCCGTTACTATACCGGAGAGCGTTACCTCCATCGGCATTTCTCTGTTTGAGGGATGTTCTGCTTTGAAGGAAGCCTACCTTCCCGGCAGTCTTACTTCTACCGGAAGCGCAACTTTTGCATATTGCTATGGGCTGAAAAAAGTCGTTATTCCCGATGGTTACACAACTATTGGATACAAAGCTTTTATGGGTTGTTCCGGTTTAGAGGAAATATATATACCCATAGACGTAACTTTGATAGACAGATACGCTTTTTACGATTGCATCGCTTTATCAAAGGTTACCTACAATGGATCTATGATTGACCGTGAAAGCATAACCATTAACGAGGACAACGATCCTTTGCTTAATGTAGCCTGGACATACTTAAGCGTGCCTATCAATTCACTGGAATATACCCTCAGTGATGACGGAACATATTACATCGTATCCGGTATCGGCACCTATACTGATACGGATATAGTTATTCCCAATAGCTATGCGGGCCTTCCCGTTAAGGAAATAGGGGCTGAAGCGTTTGGATGGAACGAAGTTATCACAAGCGTTACCATTCCCGACAGCGTTACTTCTGTTGGGGATAAAGCATTCATCGAATGCTACGGACTTACCTATGTTGATATCGGAAACGGTGTAAAAACGTTGGGTGAAAATGCTTTCTCGTTTTGCGAAGCACTGGAATCATTAGTGCTGGGCGAAAGCTTGACAGTTATTGGCGGCCATGCTTTCTATGGATGTATAAGCCTTAATACCTTGTACTTCAACGCTGTTTGTATGAATGATATGACAGAATCGCACTGTATCTTCTCAAAAATAACAAGCGACGGAATAAATATGACCGTAGGCGCAAATGTAACCAAGATTCCCGCTTATTTGTTCTATGATTATTTTTCCGATGACTATAACTACGAAGATTACGTTCCCATAAATTCTGTTATATTTGAAAACGGAAGCGTCTGCACAAGTATAGGAGATTATGCATTCTATAACTGTTTCGACCTTGTAAATGTCGACCTGCCGAACACAATTGAAACAATTGGAATGGGCGCATTTGGAAGCTGTATCAATTTAACGGATATTTCCCTGCCTGATAGCGTTACTTATATCGGAATCGGCGCATTCTCATGGTGTGAAAGTCTCACAGAAATAACTATTCCCGAAAACGTAACGTATATTGGCGAGTATGCATTTGAAGGCTGTACTATGCTTCAAAAAGTATATTTCAATGCTGTTGAAGTGCAGGATCTTTGCGAGGAGGCGTACCCCTTCTACTGTTCCGGCTTTGACGGATTTACGGTCTATATCGGTTCAAAGGTAAAACGTATTCCCGCAAATATGTTTATATCCGGCGGTGACGAAAAGCTTACCGAAGTTATTTTCGCGGCAGGCAGTGTTTGTGAATCTATAGGGATAAATGCTTTTTACGGATGTGCTTATCTTGAAAGGATGACGCTTCCGAGTAGCATTGTTTCTATCGAAGACGGCGCCTTTTACTATTGCATTGCGTTGCAATATATTAATCTTCCAAATAGATTAACAACAATTGGCAATTATGCATTTACTTATTGTGAAGCGCTACGCGAAGTAAATATCCCCAATTCAGTTACTTACATAGGAGAAGCGGCTTTTGCGGATTGTTATTCACTTGAAGAAGTAATAATTTCAGACAGATTGAGTAAGATCGACCGCGCGCTTTTCTTCAACTGTTATGCACTCACCGATATCACAATTCCGAAATCGGTTACCGTTATTGTTTATGAAGCTTTCTATAATTGTGAATCCCTTTCCACCGTATACTACAACGGCACGGAATCACAATGGAACAATATAAGCATTGAAAGTGATAACGAATACCTTACTTCTGCGCAAATAAAGTTCAACTAATTAAAAATAGCAAAAACCAAAAAGGTTGCCCCCGTGAATTTCATCTGTATTCACGGGGGCGTCTAATAGCAACAATATCTCCCCGAAAGGCTGAAGGACAAGGTTTATTACGTCCACGGGAACAACAAAGTCGAGCTTGCCATAAAGGAATATTGGAATAAAATAAAGAATAAATAACACATTTATTGTTGACAAACTGTTAAAACTTATATATAATAATTATACAATCTTATGATAGGAGATACATAGTATGAACAAGACACTTTTCGGTATTCTTACCATTCTGTTCAACGCATACGGCGTTCCCTGCTTCATTCAGGGTCAGACCAAAGCAGGAGTTATCAGAATCGTTCTTTCCTGCGTAACCTTCGGCATTATGGCTACCGTTAACGGTATCATGGGTATTATCCAGGGTATCAAGGTGCTCCAGATGACCGAGGAAGAATTCCAGTCCAAGCTCGGCACCATCGATATGGGTATCCCCAAGATGATCAAGGAAGAAAACAACTAAAAAACAAGAAAAAACAGCCTAAAAAATCCGTATTTTATACGGATTTTTTAACTTTTTTATTGCTTTTCTTTTTTTGTAATGATATAATGCCTTATTAGAAAACTTTTTTGGAGAAACATGTTATGACAAGACGTGAATCCCGTGAGGCGGCCCTTTGCCTCATTTACGAACAATCCTTTTCGCCGGAAATAAGCACTGACGAAATTATCGAAAAAGCAAAAGAAATACGTGAGGAAAAGATTTCCGCTTTTGCCGCAGAGCTGTTTAACGGCGTATGCGAAAAGAAGCAGGCAATCGACCTTCGCATATCCTCTGCGGCGGAAAATTGGTCTATTGACAGGATATCCAGAGTTTCTCTGTCTGTTTTGCGTATGGCTGTATATGAGATTTTGTATGCCGGCACCGAAAAGCAGATTGCGGTAAACGAAGCGCTGGAAATTGCGAGAAAATATGACGACGAGAAGAGCGTGAACTTTATTAACGGAGTTTTAGCCGGAATAATCAATTAGTCCGCGTCTATTTGACGCAGATCCAAAAACGCAATGTTATATAGATGTTCGCTGTAGTAAACACCCAATGTAGGGGCGATTCACAAACCACACCCCACAAATGCCATTGGCATTTGCGAGGACCCCGTGGAATCGCCCGCTTATTCCACAGCAAAAATTAAGGTAAATTTTTGTAGAATAAATCTACAAAAATTATTTATTTGCGTTTTTGTAAACGTCTTTACTTCGCTAGCTGTAGATTACTACAGCACGCTCGTAAAGAACGTTTTCTGCGCCAAATATCCTGCGTCCTTGAATTATTATTTTTTTATACTTCTGATTTTATGGAACAGAGAGCTATTACAGTAACCCAACTGAATAACTACATCAAAGGCATACTTGAAAACATACCGCCTCTTAAGGACATTTACGTTAAGGGTGAGATAAGCAATTATTCCCCCAACCGCACCGGCCACGTGTTTTTTACACTTAAGGATGAGGGAAGCCTTATCCCTGCGGTAATGTTCAAATATGACCTTTCCCAGATAACCTTCAAGCCTGAAAACGGCATGAAGGTAATTTGCCGCGGCCGCATAAGCGCATACACCGCACAGGGAAAATATCAGCTTTACGTCAGCGAAATGACGCCAGACGGTATCGGAAGCCTGTATATCGCCTACGAGCAGCTTAAAAACAAGCTGGCGGAGGAGGGTCTGTTTGACGAGCGTTATAAAAAGCCTCTGCCGAAAATCCCCCTTCACATCGGCATTATTACAGCGCCCACAGGGGCTGCTGTCCGTGATATGATCACCGTTACACGCAGGCGGTTTCCTGCGGCGGAGATACGGCTGTACCCTTCTCTTGTGCAGGGCGAGAACGCGCCTGCCGACCTGATACGGGCACTTGACTTTTTTGATAACGAAGGAAAATGCGACGTTATTATTATCGGACGCGGCGGCGGAAGCATTGAGGATCTGTGGGCGTTTAACAACGAAGCCCTTGCCAGACGGATATTTGCCTGCCGTATACCCGTAATTTCCGCAGTGGGACACGAAACGGATTTTACCATTGCCGATTTTGTGGCGGATAAACGTGCTCCCACACCCAGCGCGGCGGCGGAAATTGCCGTACCCGACGCGGCTGATACAAAGCGTCAGCTTAGAAACGTGGCAAAACGCCTTGAAAAAGAGCTTAATATGTATATTAACGACCGCAGGGGAAAGGTAAACGTGCTGGCGAACTCCCGCGCCATGACGGTGCCCCGCAGTGCCATTGACGAAAAGCGGTTAAGTCTTGCAAATCTTGATACACGGCTTTGCAGGGATATGGAGAATATTTTCCTCCGCGCAAAGGGAAAAAAGGATACCGTGTCGGCGCGGCTCGTTTCACTTAACCCTCTTGCAATTCTTGCCAGAGGATACGGTGTGGCATTTGACCAAAGCGGCAAGGTAATAAAAAGCGTTAACGATATAAAAAGCGGTGAAAAATTCCGCCTGCGCGTAGCAGACGGAGAACTGGAGGCAGTTAAGCAATGACAGAAAACAAGGAATATACCTTCGAGCAGGCACTTGCCAGACTTGAAGAAATTGTAAGAGGACTTGAAAACGGCTCACTTCCTCTGGATAAATCAATAGAATTATTCGAAGAAGGCAACGCGCTGGTAAAGCTTTGCACCGAAAAGCTTGATAAAGCCGAGCAAAAGGTGAGAATACTTACCGAAACCGCCACCGGAGTAACGGAGGAGGATTTTAATGCGTAACACCGTGGCGGACAAGACTGATGAAAAACTTAAAGAATACCTTTCCTGCGCGCCCGACGCGCCCTATGCAAAGCTGTATGACAGTATGAACTATTCGGTCTCTGCAGGAGGAAAGCGTATACGCCCTTATCTCTGCGCGGAATTTTATATGATGTTATCCGGCAAAACCGACCTTACCCCCGTGCTCCCTTACTGCGCGGCGGTGGAGATGGTTCATACGTCTTCTCTTATTCACGATGACCTGCCTGCAATGGATAACGACGTGCTTCGCCGCGGAATGCCTACAAACCACGTGAAATTCGGTGAAGCCACCGCAATTCTTGCAGGAGATACTCTGCTTCTCAAAGCCTGCGGAACGGCGGCAAGCAACCCTCACCTGCCGGGAAGCGTCAACGCGGCGGCAGTTGAGCTTATTTCTCGTAAAAGCTGCGGTATGATGGCAGGACAGCAGATAGACCTTTCCAGCGGCTGTTTTTCGGTTACCGAGCAGGAGCTTATAAGACTACAGTCCTTAAAGACAGGCTGTCTTCTATCCCTCTCCTGTATGTTAGGCGCGCTGGCGGCAGGAGCAGACACAAAAAGTGCCGAAAATTTCGGAAGTATTTACGGTCTTCTGTTCCAGATAACCGATGATATTATCGATGCCGACCCTGCCTGCGACACAGGCAAATCCCGTGGGAAGGACGAAAGAGACCATAAAGCCACTTTCGTAACCCTTTTCGGTATCGAAAAAGCAAACAAAAAAGCAGATGAGATTTTGGCGGCAGCGTTAAAAACCTTGGAGACCCTGCCCAAAGGCGAATCCCGCAACAGACTCGAAGTTTTGTGTATACAGACACGAAATAGAAAAAAGTAACCCCACAAAAGGTTTTTTGGTTTGTAGGGGCGATTTACAAACCACACCCCATAAATGCGTTCCGCATTTACGAGGACCCCGTGGAATCGCCCATAACAGACAGCACATATCACGAAAAAACACTTTTGCGGGGACCCCGAAAAATATTAAATAACAATAAAAAATCCGCAAATAATGCGGATTTTTTTATTCGGGAGGGGAACGCAAAGCGTTAGACCCCTCCCCTACAATTAGATTATAGCCGTGGGAAATGTATAAAAGCTACACAACAACATTGGGTGTGAAGGCGAGGGCGGGTAGGTTGAGGTCAGAATGAATTTTCGCTAGCGGGAGCTGTAGTAACCTACAGCGAGCGACGCGAAAATTTATAAAAAACGCAAAAACAAAAACTTCCGTAGATTCTTCTACGGAAGTTTACCTTATATTTGCTGTGGAAAATGCGGGCGATTCCACGGGGTCCTCGCAAATGCCAATGGCATTTGTGGGGTGTGGTTTGTGAATCGCCCCTACAATATGGTGTTTGCTTTAGCGAACATCATTTTCTTTGCGTTTTTGGTCTGACCCAAGATACACGCCCGAGCGACTATTTGCGGTTTTTTTCTTTGCCTTCCAGACATATTACTATTCTTCTCTCAGCATCCTGACCGATAGAATAGGTAGCAACGCCGGGGATTTCCTGCACTGCGGTGTGGATGACACGTCTCTCGTAAGGATTCATAGGCTCAAGAGCGAAACTTCTCTTATACTTGAGCACCTTTTCTGCCTGACGCTGTGCCAGACGGCGGAGAGTCTCCTCACGCTTTTCGCGGTAACCCTCAACATCCAGTGTGATGCGGTAAAAACCGTCGTAAATGCGGTTTGCCGCAAGGGATGCGAGATACTGAATAGAATCCAAAACCTCGCCACGTCTGCCGATAAGGGCGCCTAAGCCCGTTCCGGAGACGGATACTGTTGCGCCGTCCTCCTCCACGCTCTTTACGGATACTGTTGCGGTGAGGCCCATATCCTTGAGCACGGTTTCGATAAAGGCAACAGCCTTATCTGCAGGTGTTACCTGCATATATACTCTGACCTTTGCGTCTGATGCGCCGATGCCTAAGAAACCCTTGCTGGGCTGCTCAAGCACCTCAAACTCAACGGAGGAAAGGTCTGCGCCAAGCTGGGAAGCGCCGTTTTCTACAGCAGCTTCGATAGTCTTGGCAGATACAATGACTTCTCTTACCATTGTTAAATTACTCCTTGTCTTCGGAAACAGGCTCTGTTTCCTTTCCGATATCGGAAGAACGCTTTGCGGGAAGCTCGCTTTCGTCAACGGTAAGCATTTTTATTTTTCTTGTACCGTTGTTCACAGCTTCCTCTGCTTCGGAATCCGATACTTTTAATTTGTCGTATGAATGATCGTCTTCATCAACTTCGATAACTATTTTCTTTTTCTTTTTCTGTTTGGTAACTTCTTTAACTGCCGCTTTTATCTCTTCCTCGGTATAAGTGGGAATGGGATAAACCTTTGCGAAAATAAGCTGTTTACCCATGGAGAAAACGCTTCTCCATATCCAGTACACACCCAGTGCAGCCTGGAAGGTAAGTGCAAACCATGCGGACAGAAGGGGCATACCCCATTCCATCATCTTGCCGCCGGGCATCTTTACGGGATTTCCGTCTGCATCCAAATTCTGGGGAGTGAGCCTTCTGGAAAGCCATGCGGAAAGATAAGATGTAAGGAATACAAAAACGGGAACCAGCAAGAGCAGGTTTATATTTTTAATACTGGGAATATCCAGCAGAGAAAGACCGAACATATTGTAGTTGGGCAGTTTCTCTATAACGTTGTAAAGCTCGGTGGTTTCTTCGTAATCAAAGACTTCCTTCAAAATATCCTCGGTAGAACGGGAGGTAAAGGATGCGCACAAACCGTTTTCTTCCAAAGGCTCGCGGATATTATCGTCAAAATGCTTTGTAACCGCAACAACGTTGTATTCGCTCTTTATACTCTTCTTAGCGTCCTTGTGGATATCCTCATCGTCTTCCATGTAATAGAA
>JAZSIT010000031.1:0-7560 GCA_045533895.1 Eubacteriales bacterium | reverse complement strand
GGCTTTCGCAGGTCGCGGCGGATTTAAGATAATCCTCGTGTGCGGTTTTTGTATAAATATGGTCAGATTTCTTACCGTATTCTTTTCCGCATACCTCACACGCAGGCTTGTTTTCGCAGGTAGCGTTACCGCCGTAATGATTGGATTTTTCTCCGTCTTTGCCGCAAACAGTACACATCTTCCAATGCTGTGTATCGGATTCTGTGTAATCTTCGCTCCAATTATGTCCCAATGGATCGCCGTATTCAAAGGTCTCTCTACCTTTTTCTTCGCAGAATTGGCAAGAAACATAGTAAACGGCAGGGTTTTCGCAGGTCGCGGCGGATTTAAGATAATCTTTGTTCGCGGTTTTTATATAAATATGGTCAATGGTTTCACCGTATTCTTTGCCACACGCCTCGCACTGGGGCTTATCCTTGCAGGTGGTATTACCGCCGTAATGCTTCTCTTCGCCGCTTATTTCGTTACAACCACTTCGAGTACATTCAAACCAGTGTTTTTCGGTACCGTAAGAATAATAGGTGCTGAAGTTATGACCCAAGGGAGCGCCGTATTCAAAGGTTTCTTTGCCGATAGAACTGCAGAATTGGCAAGAAACGTAGTAAACGGCAGGGCTTCCGCAGGTGGCATCGGACTTTTTATACTTTTCGTCGTGCTTTTCCAGATAAGTATGTCCGGAATAACCGCTGTATTCTCGACCGCAAAGGTCGCACTTTGCCTTGTTTTGGCAGGTAGGCGTACCGCCGATATGGTCGCTTTCATCCTTTTTGGCATTACAACGGGAACAATCATACCAGTGATATAAATCGTTTGCAGAGTATGTGTTGCTCCAATCATGTCCCAAAGGGTCACCGTATTCAAAGGTTTCGCTAAGATTTTTAGCGCCGCAATCTTTGCAGGACGCATAGTAAACTGCAGCCTCTTCGCAGGTAGCAGCAGTTTTAAGATAATCCTCGTGTGCGGTTTTTGTATAAATATGGTCAGATTTCTTACCGTATTCTTTTCCGCACGCTTCGCATACGGGCTTGTTTTCGCAGGTAGCGTTACCGCCGTAATGGTCTTCTTCGCCGCGCTTTTCGCCGCAACCGCTTCGGGTACATTCAAACCAATGGGTTTCGGTACTGTAAGAATAATCGGTGCTGAAGTTATGACCCAAGGGAGCGCCGTATTCAAAGGTTTCGCTAAGATTTTTAGCGCCGCAATCCTTGCAGGATGAATAGTAAACAGCAGGGTTTACGCAGGTTGCATCGTATTTTTTATACTTTTCTTCGGAGTTGTTTCTGTAAACGTGTTCCTTCTTTTCTCCGTAAAGGGTGCCGCAATCATCACATTTTGCAGAGCTTGTACAAGTTTTTTCGCCGCCGAAGTGCGCGGTCTTTTCACTTGTTTCGCCGCAGTATTGACATACGAGCCAGTGATAATTTTTGTCGTGACTGTAGGTATCCTTCCATTTGTGGGCAGTGGAGCGTACGTATCCACACAAATTACAATCTTTATCACAATTGTTGGTGTAAATGTGGTCTTCTGTTTCGGATACGTTTTTACATCCCCAACGGGTACATTGCCGGTAATGCCCGTCGGCAGTGCCGATATAATCGCCATAATCGTGGCCTTTTGCGGGATATCTGTCTTCGTGAGTAAAATCACAGTTTTCACATTTTAATACATACAGACCTTCTTCCTCACAAGTGGGGTTGATTTCTGTTTCGTAATACCATTCGTGAGGGTGGATTATAGCAGACTCTTCGTCTTGGTATTCACTGTGTCTGCAGTCTATACAGTAACGGATATACGTTGCCTGTGCCGAGCAAGTGCTAGGCGCGATTTCTATCCAATCCGAGAAAATATGCTCGGTAGTCGCATATTCGGTGTGGTCACAACCGGGGTTTAGGCAGGGACGGTCGTGACAGGTAAAGCCGTCTGCATACTTATGGCTCCACATAGGTATAAGCTGTTGCGCCACAAATACAAATTCGCATCTTTCGCAGTGGCTGCCTTCGGTATATCCGTCTACTGTGCAGGATACCTGTACGGCAGGGTCCACTACTTTTTTATGTCCCAAAGTGGGAATATCTCGGTATTCGTATATATAGTTTCCGTTTTCATCTCTGCAATCGCAGGTGTAATAACGAGTTTCTATGCCCGTTTCTGTACAGGTAGGGGGCGTTTGCACAGTCCAATCGGACAAAGTGTGGTTTTCAAAATTAATTTTGACCGAATAAGGCTTGATAGTATATTTTGAACTTCCTGCCTTAAAATCTTTATCCCAGAACTTATCCCAGAACTCAACAACACTGTCAAAAGCGTCGTCTGTGCCGGTTATAGTAAAGGTGACCGTGGCATCAAAATTGCAGGGAGCGCCGTCAGTTACAGTGATTTTTCCGTCGCTAACCGAACAATAGGGAAGCGGCTCTCCGTTTTCATCAGTAACGGTAATAGTTACCGAATATTTGCCTTTTACACCCAATATGTTCAGCAGTTCGGTTTCGGATTTTAGGTCTTTAACACTAAACTTGTTAGCGTTAAGAATTTGGTGTTGGGAAAGATCGACAGTTTTTCCGTCTATCTCTATAACATCGTCGTTGCCGGCAATGCTGTAATACACTTTATCATAGCCAATAGCTATCAAAGGGAAGCGTTTTTCACTTCCAAAAAAGGACGTTTTGTTTTTCCAAGCTAGGAATTTGTATTCAAAATACAGATCCAGGTATATACCGGTTTCGAAATACGCGGCACTGATAAAATCCGATGTTTTATCGGTTTCGCCGGTATTGTCGGTCTTTTCTGTTTCGGTGTACTTCAAAATTCCCACCAGATCTGCATATGCGCCGATTTCAGCGCCTACACTTAAGTTGGCAAAATCGTAAAGACCCAGCAAAGATGCGTAAAATTCCACAGATACGCCTGCCTTAAAGGTGGCTTTACCCATTAACTGCCATTCTTTTTTTGATGTGGCTTGCTCTTTTTCGTGGTAAGGCGCAATAGACGAGCCGGTATAACGTATACCGTATCTATCAACAGTCTCATAGGAATATTTATAGTTGATCGTACCCTCGAATTTGAACTCAAGAACTACATCTATTCTCAAACCTATAGTAAGTATATATGCTACGGGGACCGGAACATTAAGTACGTTAAAGCCGGATTTTTTAGCTTTGTCAACCTTCTTTTCGTTAAGTATCTTTCTAATTTCAGATACCTTGTCGCCCCAGTTTTTGTATTCTAATTCAGAAAGTATTTTTTGCTCAAGGTCGGCAATAGGGGCTTTTTGGGGTTGGCATACCGCGCAGTATTTATGGGTATCTGCGGAAGGAAGTTCTTTTTTTGCATCGCTGTTTGCGCTGGCAAATCTGTCACCTGCAGTACAACAGAAACGATGCACTGTTTTGGTAGAAGTGTTTACCGAGAACACGTTTTCCTGCATATATTTGGAAAACGGGCGGCATGTCTTACACTCCTTGTTTACAATGTACCCCCAGGAATTGCGGTATAAATCGTCTGCTTCTTCAAAGGAATACGCAGGAAGATTCTTTTCTACGTCATACATCCACAGTTGGGTACAATCCTTAAGATGGTAAAGTCCGCTTGCCGAGAGGTAGATATCTTCAACTCCCCTTTCTGACAAGGAATATTCCAACTTTATTTCAAGCGAAAACTCAAAGTCAAATTTAGAATTTTGGTTTACAGCAATATCAACATTAAGAAGTTTTGTGGGTATTCCCCAAAAAGACTTGTACTGCAATACGGAAATAACTTCGTAGGACAACTCGGTTTTGGTGGAAAATTTCAAAACGATGGAGCCGTATTTTTTTCCGCTTTCGGTTTGAAGGGGCACAGTCAGACTTCCTGCCACCTTTACCAAGATTTTGTTTCCCTTTACGGAAATGTCGGGATCAAATTTAAGGCCGTCAAGTAAAGAGCGGGTATCTGCAGCTGCAAGCACAAGGTTTCTTTCTGCGGCATAAGATCTTGCAGATTTTTCTGCGGAGGCAAGAAATTCCGCGAAATCCTCGCTATCCAGCAATGCGGCAATAGCCTGTTCTTCAATATCTTCAGGCAGATCTTCGTCGGTAATTTCCAAATCAACAGTTTGGTTTATATCCAGATTATCGTAAATTTCATACAATTCAGGGCAGGTAAGTATCATTACAAAGTTGCCGTCGGTATTGTAATAAACTTCGCTTATTTTTCCGAATTCACATTGCTTGCTGGGGTCTGCATATAATTCATCTATGCTCGTGTAATCACCCACGCAAACGAGTCTTCCAATATACTCTTCAGAAAAAATGCCTGCGTCCGGCATGGTGAAACGAAGCGTGTCGGTCTGTTCGGAATAAACGATGCTAAATTTGTTTCTTTCCGAGGAAAGGGCGTCGGGAAGTTTTATAAAAATAATATTATCAGAAAACTCTATTCCCATGTTTCCGTTGGAAGCGATGATTATATTAAGAGTTTTTCCGCTGTGATTTTGGAATTCCACCTCACCGTTCAGCTCAACGCGATAGGTAACTCCGCTTTCGTAATCGGTTTCGGGTGAGATGCGGTATGTATTTTCTCCAATTCTTTCAATAATAATCTCGGGCACTGTGCCGGGGAAGTTTTCGTATTCGGTGCCTTCCAGCATAGTGTTGATAATTTCTATGTTTTCGCGTATGTATTCTTCTCCCTTGGGACTTACAACGACAAAAGAATAGTCTGGAGCGCAATCGGAAACAAAATCAGAATCCTCAATATCTTCAATACTTTCTTCGTTTTTAATGTCGAAGCAGTCTTCGCATTGATATACCGTGTCGCCGTTTTTGTCGGTAACTGCAACGTAAACGTGCTCCGTAGCGGGAATTACAACTGTATCAACTGCGCCGCATACATTGCAGGTACGGGCTTTGCTTCCGTCGCTTTCGCAGGTTTCTTGTTTATCGGTTACAAATTCACCGTAGGAATGTCCGCTTGCATAAACTATATCGGAACGGAAGGTAAGGTTACAAGACGAACAATAATTTTCTTTATATCCGTCGGTTACACAGGTCGCTTTAACTTCATTTTTAATTACGACATTATGACCGGTAGCAGGAATTACCTGCGCCTTGCGTATTACGGTGGCACACACGGAGCAACGTATTCCCTCTGTAATTCCGTCTGCAGTGCAGGTGGGATCTACTGCGGGCGAATGAACAAGAGTGTGTTCCTTACACTCTGCTCCGGTTCCGTTGTAAGCGTCATCGCCGATTTCAACGTCGTTATCGGGTATTCTCACATCGTACAATTTAGGACAATCTTTGAAAGCGTTGTCGCCGATTTTTTCTATATCTTCGGGAATCTCTGCTTTTACAAGCTCATCACAGCCTTCAAAAGCACTGTCGCCAATCTCTTTAACCTTGTCGGGAATGATAATTTCAACAATTCCAGTGTTTTTGAAAGCATTGTCGCCGATAACTTCAAGATTTTCGGGGAGCTTTACCTTTGAAAGGTCTTCGCAGTCTTCAAAAGCACTGTTGCCAATATGGGTAACGCTATCGGGAATAATAACAGTTACAAGGTTTGTGCCCTTAAAAGCGCTATCGCCTATTTCCTTCACCGGGAGATCCATATAAGTATCGGGAATTTGAAGAAAGGCATCCTTGTATTCGCCCATACCGGTAACAATATAATAAGTTTTGTCTTCATTTAACTTAAAATCCAGCGTTTCGGATTTATCGGCAAGGGGATATTTATCCGGGAGTAAAGAGTGGCGAAGCAGATAAATTGCATCGTCAATATCTGTTTTCCCGTCACGGTTCATATCTCCGGATTGAGATATGGGATATTTATTTGACAAAAGCGTGTGGCGGAGTAGATAAATAGCGTCATCAATACCCACTTTGCCGTCTTCGTCAATATCTCCGCGCAAAACTGTGGCAGAAGTTGTGCTTTGCGTGTTTTTCGTGTCGGAATCGTGCGCATGTTCCGCTCCTGCGGGAAGACAGCCTACGATACTGCTCAACAACATAGAGATTATAAGTATAAAACTTATTATAATGTTTTTGTTTTTCACGATAAAATAATCTCCTTGGTTAAAAGTAATGTGTCGCGACATTGCCGCGACACGGGGAAATTCACAAAGGTTTTATTTCTTTTGCTTTATATAAAGAACTATGGCAACCGCCCAACCGGCCACTGCTAGAACAGCCAATATTATAACTACCGGCCAAGGCGCACCGCTTTTTTCACCGGAAGTGTTACTGTTTACAGAAGCGTCGTCGTTTGTCTCTGCGTTTGAAACTTCCTGTTCGCCGGATTGCTCGGGTAAAGAGTTTTCTTCGGGAACATTACTGTTTTCGTTATCAGAAACATCGGGAACTTCACTTGTATCGGGAACTTCACTTGTATCGGGCATTTCGCTTGTGTCGGGTATTTCACTTGTATCGGAAGGGGGAAGCTTTTCTATACTTTCGGTACGTTTATATCCGCATTCCGTGCAGGAGAAGGTCTTTTCACCCTCCGCGTCTGCGGTGGGCTGTTTTGTTATTTCACCGTTGTTCCAAACGTGGTCAGCAATATCGTTTTTCTCGCCGCAGCGTGAACATTCGGACCAATGTTTGGTTTCGTTAGATTTTAAGGCAGTGCTGAATTTGTGAGAGGGGGTCGCGGTCGTGTCAAAAGTCTGTTGACCTTTCTCTCCGCAAACACAGCTGTAATAATACGTTCCCTTTGAGGTGCAGGTTTCTTTCACTTTTGCGTATTTATCTGCAGTATTTTTTTGATCAAAAGTATGCGCCGCTTTTTCACCGCTTTCGAAGGTGGCGCTTCCCTTTTCCAAGCAGTGTTCACAAGCAAAATAGTATTTTGCTTTTTCAGTGCAGGTTGCTTTTGAACACAGATATTTGTTTTCAACTATTTTCTTTGTAAAGGAATGTTTGCAGGTCGCAATTATTTCTGTGGAGGCGGAAATCTCAACGCTTCCGCTGTCATCGTTTATAACAATATCGCATCTTATGGGAAAACCGTCGAGCACCGCGTTGTCCGCAAGCTTGAATGTGAGCATAAGTACGCCGCCGTTTATATCTGTAGCAGAAGAAAACGCGATAACGCCGTCGTTTTTCGAAATGTCAAAATCTTGTAGAATGCCGCTTATCAAAAATTCGCCGCTTATCAAGGTGTATTGTGTTGCGTCGTAGACCGCGGTTATCGCAATACCGCGAACATCTTCTGCGCCATTAATATTTACTGTTACGGCTATTTCCTCGCCTGCGGCGGCAGTACCTTTTGAATTCAATGCCGCTGTCGGTGTTCCAGCGGCAGACACGGAAATCGCCAATGAACTTACAGTTACCAACACAAGAATTAAAACGGTTAATTTACCTAACAGTTTTTTCATAGAACTCCTCCCAAAAAGAAACTATATTGTAAACTTTTATCACACACAGTTTACAATATATTAATATTTTTGTCAATAAGCCGCAAAGAAAAATGAATGTTTATTCACTGCTTTTCGATGTTTTTGCAAAAAAACAAAGCTCTCTTTTAAGAGAGCTTATGGTTTGCTATTTATTCTTTATTTTATTCCAATATTCCTTTATGGCA
>JAZSIT010000033.1:0-2718 GCA_045533895.1 Eubacteriales bacterium | reverse complement strand
CCCCCTGCGGAAATGGGCTTTTCTGTGGAGGGAAAGACCGTGGTGCTGGTGGACGACGTGCTGTATACCGGCAGAACGGTGCGCGCCGCCATTGAGGCGATAATGCATCTGGGCAGACCGGGAGCAATACGCCTTGCCGCCCTTATTGACCGAGGGCACAGAGAGCTGCCTATCCGTGCCGATTACGTGGGTAAAAACGTGCCTACGTCCAGAAAGGAAAAAATAGCCGTCCGCGTTGAGGAAATGGACGGGAAAACCGAAGTTGCAATACTTGAAGACAAATAAAAAAGAGAGGTTTTACAAAATGACAAGCAAAAGATTTTTTACCGCTTTAGTTTCACTGGCTCTGGCCGGTCTTATGATAACCGCCTGCACTCAGACACCCGATGAATCCGTACCCGAAGCAAGCACGGAGGCAAGCGGAGAAATAAGCACCGAAGCAAGCAAGGAGGAAGTAAAAATGCCCGAATACTGGGGCTCCAACGATTACAACAGAGTTGATATTGCAGGTGCGCCCGAGGAAATAACCTCTCACCCCACCAAGGTAACCAAGGTGAGCGACAGCAGATACAGCATGTCCTGCGAGACGGAAGCAGGCACCATGACCATAACCCTTGAGGAGCGTCCCTGGGGCTGTTTTAACCTTTGGGCTTGGAACCTGAAGGACAAAGAAGGAAAGACCCACACCTTTGCGGTGGGCGCTACCGATTTTGAATACGTACATATTCCCATTACACCCAAGGGAACCGGCGTTTGGTCCGGCGGCAACCACGGCAACGAGGCATTTATTTCCCTTGACCTTTACAACGCCGAGACGGGAGAAAAGATAGAGCTTAAAAACGGTGAATCCGTAACCGTAAACTCTCTTCACGTTATAGAAAAAACAAAGCTTCTCTGGTTCCCCGATGATAACGGCGACAGTATCGGTGATTATAACAACAAGAATATGTCCTATACCGATGACGACGTTTATGCGGAAATGACCAGAAAGTACACCTTTACCGGTCCTCAGATAAAGCTTAACGTTGACTATAATTACGTAAAGGACGTACAGCTTAACCGCTCCTACACCTGCATGATGCCTATTAACAAAAAGTACGGTCTGTGGTGCGAGATGTATAACGAAAAGGGCGAGCTGCTTAAGACTATTGAAACCCTTAAGGTGGGCGCGGCAGACTATTCCGGACCCAGCAACAGCGGAAACAAGGCTTGCCGTGCGCTGGTATACGGATACGTAAAGCCCGAATATCAGATAGATGTCCGTGTAAATACCATTAACGATTCTCTGGATAATTACAACGGTGATTACAAGACCGCTTTCTGGGATATGAATACCACCGATAACAAGCTGTATTTCACCAGATTTTCCAACTCCGTGCGCAAGGATATTCCCGCAGGCACCCAGTACCATACCGAGTGTATCTGGCTGTTCAAATACGTGCCCGGCGCAGTTGCACCCGAAATTAACGAGCCCGAAAAGGTTGAGCCCGAGGATATTAAGTTTGACGGCACCAACGTTGCACTTAACAAGGATTACACCCTCTCCGGTCTTTTGGGCAACGGCTACGGCAACTACACCGCCCGCCTTACCGACGGAAAAGCAACCACGACCCTTACCTACGATAACAACTGGTTTTCTTTCTTTAATAATTCCTCTCTTCCCGCTGAGGAGTTAAACGTGGAAAACGGCTTGGGATATGCAATTATCGACCTTGGCGAAAGCAAGAATATTGAGGGCGTCCGCGCTCACGTCTGCAACGGCGGTACTGCAGGTATAAACGCACCTTATTACGGAAAGGTATATGTTTCCGATGACGGTGTTAACTTTACTCTTGCGGGGGAAATGCCTATTGCATCCGACGCAAGCGCAATTTACTGGACAGGCGTTTCTCTTGAAGGAAAGACCGCAAGATACGTAAAATTTGAGTTCAAGCCCAACGGACTTTTCGTTTTCCTCAACGAGCTTGAGGTATATTCCAAATAAAAAGTAAATAATTGTAAACAAATGCCCGAAAGTGTTGCTTTACCATAACTTTTGTGGTATATTACCTCTAATCCGTTAGACGAGAAAGGCGGTGCAAAAAGGTGCTTTCAAATATAACAGTAATACTTCCCTCTCTTAACCCCGACGAAAAGCTTATTAAAACGGTTGATGGGCTGATTGAGGCAGGGTTTGACGATATTGTTATTATAAACGACGGCAGCGACGAAAAGAATTACCGGTTCTTTCCCGATACCGAGGTTTATCCCCAGTGCACGGTTATCGACCATTGGGTAAACAAGGGAAAGGGGTCGGGACTGAAGACCGCCTTTGCTTACGTTCTGAAGATGAGAAAGGATTGCCGCGGTGTGGTAACTGTGGACGGCGACGGACAGCACCGCCCCGATGACGTTAAGGCGTGCGCATTAAAAATGCTGGAGACAGACGGGGTCGTCCTCGGCGCACGCAACTTTAATCTGCCCGGTATTCCTGCGAGAAGCGTTTTCGGCAACAAGCTTACATCCTTTGTGTTCAAGACCCTGTGCGGCATGAAGATTACCGATACCCAGACGGGTCTGCGCGCCATACCCGCCCGGTATCTGGGTGATATGATAAAGGTTAAGGGCGAGCGCTTTGAATACGAAACCAATATGCTCCTTTCCTTTAAGGACAACGATATTCCGTATACGGAAAACTCAATACATACCGTTTATATCGAGGAAAACAAGACATCTCAC
>JAZSIT010000147.1:0-43299 GCA_045533895.1 Eubacteriales bacterium | reverse complement strand
TACCTGCACTTATACCTGCACCGCAAGCGCCCCAAAAACCGCAAGCTCCGCCGGGAACTTGTTTGCCTCGCGATTGCATTTCCACCAAGGCTTTCGGTAAATCAATATTACCGCCTGCGTTCTTATATGCAGTCAGTAGTGCCGCACCCACCATAATATGATGCTCGGGCCCGTGCATATGGCAAAACGGTTGAGCCATTAGTTTTTGGATAATTTCTATCGGGTTCTTTGAAGTTTCGACAAGGCAAAGCCCAATAATGCTATCCATTCCTTTTGTGTGGCAATCGTTACAAACATAATGTCCCTTTTCACAAGCAGTCTTGCTATTTTCTTTTTTATGACAAAGGGCACATTCCATTTGCGTTTCGTTTTCTAAATATGTAAGCGGTGCTCCGCAAATTAAACATTCGTCTTTCATAAATTTTCCCTCAAAAATATTTGAATTTTGTTATCAGTTCAATATATTATTCACTTACTTAAATTTATAATTGAATAGACCATAATGCCAACACCAATACCAAATAATACACAACCATATACTTCGGTTAACTGGTTTGCAAAGAATCCTACTGTTCCACTACCCAAAGCACATAATATTGCAAATAACAATTTCTTCTTTTTCATATAGGTATACCTCTCTATAAATTGAATTCATCAGAAAATTCCTTTATTATATTTAATCATCGCCTTAAAGCTTAAAACAAGCCCTACAATAATACCAACAATTAAAACTGCGGTTCCAATTAAAACAAAGATGTTATTTTCGGTATATAAAGTTATAGCAGACAAAATGCTGAATATTATTATACCCACACCGATAATAACAGTACCTAATCCCACTTGTTTTCCAAACGGAATCCTATCTTCTTCGGAAACTCTATGGCGATGATATGAATGTAGTGATGAAATATTTCCCCGCATATTCGAAATGCCGAGAGCAATCAATACAACTCCAACAATAAAAGGAACTATAAATTCCATCATAATTTCCTCCGTTATTTTTTTTATTAAAATAATTATACCACATAATTATTAAAATTGCTACATATCCGTTTGCAAATTGGTAAGAATAGTAAATAGAAAGTAAACGGAGGTAAATTTATGTTTAAACACGAAAAGATGCTATTTCATCCTGTAGCGGTGGAGAAACCAAATCCGCAGTATGCGGCACTTTTACAGGAACAGCTTGGCGGCGGTAACGGTGAGCTTAAGGCGGCTATGCAGTATATGTCCCAAAGTTTTAGAATCAAAGACCCTGAGATTAAAGATTTATTTCTTGACATTGCCGCCGAGGAACTTAGTCATATGGAGATGGTAGCACAGACTATCAACCTATTAAACGGACACGATGTTGATGCCGCAAATGTACCCTGCGGTGAGATTCAGTCCCACGTGCTTTTAGGTCTTAACCCCGGTCTTATAAATGCTTCGGGCTATTCATGGACGGGCGACTACGTAACCGTCACAGGCGATTTGTGCGCCGATTTACTCAGCAATATTGCCTCGGAACAGCGCGCAAAGGTTGTGTATGAATATCTCTACCGCCAGATCGACGATAAAAAGGTGCGCGAGACCATAGACTTCCTGCTCAACCGCGAGGAAGCGCACAACCAAATGTTCCGCGATGCCTTCAACAAGGTGCAGGAAACGGGCTCAAACCGCGATTTCGGCACTACAAAAGCCGCAAAAATGTACTTCTCCCTCTCCAATCCCGGACCCAATTCTTTTGCCACCGGAGAAACTGAAAAGCCGTCTTTTAACGGTTAATCACCCCGATAAAAAAGAGCACTTCAACTTGAAGTGCTCTTAATTTTGTATGTAAATTCATCGAACTGGGTAATTCCCATTTTCGCAAGCAGATATCTGCTTTTTTGTCTGTCCTCTTCCGTGTTGTATTGTGGAATCAGAGGCAGACGGACGGTTATTCTCTCCGCGCCCACAAGGTCAACCAGCATTTTCAGATTTTCAAGCATATTGCGGTTGTCCTTGCCGGTGTAGCGCGAATATATCTCGTGGTTTGTGTCCTTGCAGTCAACGTAGAACATATCAATACATTCTGCAGCAAGCTTTACGTTCTCGGCAGGTACGTTAAGTGATGTCTCCGCGCACAAATGCCATTTGTTTCCGCAGATACTGCGGAATTCTTTTATAAAATCGGCATACAAAAGGGGCTCGCCACCGCCGAATGTCACACCGCCTCCCGTGGCAAGAAAATATAAATTATCAACCTTCACCTTGTCGTAAAGTTCTTTCGGTGTCATATCCGTGCGCTTTGTGTCCGGTGCGAAGGAAAAAGGGTTTATACACCAAGCGCACCGCAGAGGACAGCCGTGAAAGCACACAAGGGTAGTTACTCCTTTTCCATCGGTTTGCATACGCAGTCTTGAAAAAGTTATTACAGGCGCTGTCATCGCTTTACTTTCCATCGGAAAAGTCTTCCGCCACGTCGCCCATAAGTTCCACCCAGGATTCTTCGGGCACTTCTCCCATTTCTGCGTATTCCTCGGAATTTTCGTCTCTTTCTTCCTCGGAAATGTCGCTTTCCTCGGGCGGAAGCAAGATTCCCATAGTCACATATTCAGAGCTTTCAGACGGCATTTCGCCGTTTACTATTTCCTGTACGGATTCCTCGGGCGGGGGAGCCATATCTCCCTGTATGGGAATCAATGTTTCAAGTATATCGCAGGATGTGCCTCCCACTACAAAGGCGGCGGCAATTCCAGCAACGGCAACCTGCTTTCCCGCAGCTTTGCGCTTTTTAAGCTGTTCTTCAAGATAGCGCACCTCTGCCTCGCACTTGGGGCAGGTGCCGAGACAATCTCCCTTGTGCTTGCATTCGGTGGTTATAAATTCAATATCGTTATCCTGCGCTATCTTGCGGCGGATATCTTTTAATATTTTACACTTGCTTTTACCTTTCATAATGGGGTCTCCTTTCATGGTTTCATATGTAATACCTTTCAAAACACAAAAAGGTTACAAGAAAATGAAAAAAATTTTTCACAGCTTTTTCTTTGCAAAAAGATAAGCCTTGTCATACATTTCTCTGTAATATTCGTTTTTGCTGTTCCAGCCCCTTGTAATAATACATCCGTGGGCACTGCCTTGGTAGTACATTTTGGCTGTTTTCATATATCCGGTTTCTTTGCCTGCTTCAAGATATTCAATAAATCTTCTTATATTTTCGCGGCTGTCATCGTCTATATTACCCTTTTCATCCTCGTATATCTTCCATACCTCCAATTCCACACACATACCCATACGGTGCGCCTGCTTTGCGGTTTCGTACAGTCTGTCTTTGTGAATGGAGTAATCAAACATATAATTGGGTTGCATGCACGCGGCGGTAAAGCCGTAGCTTTGCCATTCTTCGTAACCAAGTGCGCAGAAGTAGGGTATCCAGAAGCATTTAAGCCCTTTTTCCTTTAAGTAATCGCAGGCAAAACGCACTATTTCTTTTTCGTATTTATCTGTAACATTCAGCGCTTCCTCAAACCAGTAGAAGCCTTCAAGCTCGGTGTGAGGGTAATTGCCGCCGTTATACCGCTCGATAAGTGAATCTATCAGCCATTTTATAGCTTTTTTGCGGCTTTCGGGGTTATCGAATACCAGATTCTCTCCGTTAACCATACCGAATTCTTCAGGTCCCGTGTAGGTGTAAGGAATAGGGAAGAATACCTTTACCTTATAGTCGGGTATATTTAATTTGTTTCCGACATCATAAGCTGCTTTTTCAAGGGCGTTTAAGTTTTTGTCCGGCGCAAAGATGCTGTCCATATAGTCGCGCCAGCCCTCAGAACGCTTTCCAAAGGGGGAAAACTCAAAGGAAACATCGGGCAAAAACAAAAATCCGTCCATAAAAGTGTCGGTAATGTTTCCGTCCTTGTCAAGATACGCCGTCATGGGCAGGAAATTTTCATAGGTAAGCAGTCCCTTATTTTCGTCAACGGGGCGGTAGTTGTATGCAAGCACGATGTTCTTCGCACCCAGTATGTCCTCGGGGGGATATTCGTTTATTTCGTCGGGGGAGGGGGAATCGTTGAAAACACACTTGCCGTCGTTTACGGGTTCTCTTGCGTTTTTAAGGTCGGTACAGCCGAAAATCTCCAATTCATCGATATAAACGTGGTGTGTGACCTCAAGTGCCAATTGAACGTACAGCGCTTTTACCTTATTAAATTTTCCGGTTATTTTATGGATATGCAGATCGCGGGAAGAGCGTGTGTCGTTGTTTTCGTAAACGGTCTCAAAGTTTTCTCCGTCTGCGGAAACACGCATTTTTACGTATATGGGCGATCTTACTCCCACCTCGTCGTGACGGCAGGTGTTAAATGAAAATCCGTCTACCGCGCAAAGATAGGGAAGCTTGAAGGTGATTATACGCCCGCCTCCGCCGTGGATATGAAACCACTCTTTGTTGCGGTAATCGTTGTTGGGACTGTACTCACCGTCTGTAAGCAAGAGGCAGTCTGTATCATAGTTCATGTGGACACGCTCGCCTTTAACGGCAAAAAACTTTTTTTCTTCAATAGCGTGTATGGGTACGCCCAAAAGCAGATTTTTTCTTTCTTCAGATACCGTTTCCCCATAAACGGGAAGTGCTTTTTCAATCGGTTTATTGGTGTAATATGAGCTCATAAGCGTTACCTCCTTAAAACACTGATATTATACAGTATTTTTAATAAAGAATCAACCTATCTTGTGCAGAGAAAGAACTGTAAAAACAAAAAATCCAAGTCCGAAGACTTGGATTTTGGTGCGGCTGATGGGACTTGAACCCATACGGTTGCCCACACGCCCCTCAAACGTGCGCGTCTGCCTGTTCCGCCACAGCCGCGTGAACATTCACTATTATACTCACAAAAACAAATTTGTCAATACTTTTTTTGCTATTATTTTTATATTTTTTCTTTTAACGAAAACAAAGGGCATTCCTCCAAAGGATGCCCTTATTAGTTATAATCCAAAGCTTACGTTAAGCGCTTCGTTGACCTGCCGCATGGTGTCTTCGTCAAGATGCCCCATTTTGTCCTTGAGTCGCTTTTTGTCCAGAGTACGTATTTGTTCCAGTAAAATTATGGAGTTTTTCGCCAGACCGCAACCGTTTTCGCTGCCCATTTTTATACTGCTTCCGGTTACTTCTATATGTGTGGGAAGTCTCGCTTTTCCTGTTTGTGATGTTATTGCGGCGGCAATTACCGTGGGGCTGTGTCGGTTACCCACGTCGTTTTGTACGATCAGGACGGGTCTTATTCCCCCTTGTTCCGAACCTACCACCGGTGAAAGGTCCGCATAATATATATCTCCGCGCCGTATTACAGTTTGTTCATTCACTTTTTATCATCGCCCCGTTTTCAGTTTATTCCGGCTAAACTATTTTTGCCAGCACGGGACAGTATTATACAAAGCAAGTCCTCTGCTTTTTGAAACAGAGGACTTGTAAAAGATAATTTTATATTTCGGAAAGAAGCTCTTTCAGTTCGGTTACGGTATCGTCAAACACTTTCATCGCACTGCTCACCGCTTCGGGCTTGGTAAGGTCGATGCCTGCTATCTTAAGCTCGTTAAGAGGATAATCGCTTCCGCCGGTGGTAAGAAATTCAAGATATCCGGATGCATCGCCCGTCTCAAGAATATTCCTTGCAATAGCAACTGCGCTTGAAAATCCGGTAGCGTACTGGTAGACATAATATGCCGTGTAGAAGTGGGGGATATATGCCCATTCGTACTGCATAATATCGTTTATACCCGCTCCCTCGTAGTAAAGGGAAATAAGACCGTGGTAAATATCGCACAGAGCCTTGGGTGTAAGAGGAACGCCTGCCTGCGCCATATCGTGGGCTTTACGCTCAAATTCAGCGAAAAGTGTCTGTCTGAATACGGTTGTACGGAATCCTTCAAGGAAATGATTGAGTATATACGCCTTGCGCTTCTTGTCTGTCTCGTTCTTAAGCAGGTACATGGTAAGCAAAACTTCGTTTACGGTAGAAGCCACTTCAGCTACCATTATGCGGTAATTGTGGTTAACATAATCTTGCTTTTCGGAGGACAGATAAGAGTGCATTGCGTGTCCCAGCTCGTGAGCCATAGTGAACGCATCGTCAAGACTGTCGGTATAGTTAAGAAGTACGTAAGGATGCACGCCGTATACGCCGCAGGAGAATGCGCCTGAACGCTTGCCCTTGTTTTCGTATACGTCCATCCAGTGCTCAGCGTAAGCCTTGTCGAGGAGCTCCTGATATCTTTCGCCCAGAGGGAGAAGTGCTTTCTTTACCATATCCTTTGCTTGATCATAGGTGACGGTAAAGTCCACGTCCTCGATCATGGGAGTGTAAAGGTCGAACATATCAATGCTTTCAAGACCCAGAGTTTCCTTGCGGAGCTGTATATATCTCTTCATAGTGGGAAGTGCGCCGTGAACCGCTTCAATAAGAGAATCGTATACGGAAACGGGAATATTGCCGCCGAAGAGTGCCTTGTGGCAAGCGCTTTCGTAGCCGCGCACTTCGGCAAAATAGTTATCTATTTTCACGTTGCCCGCATACATTGCCGCAACGGTGTTTACGTACTTTTTGTATGTGCCGAAATAACCCTCAAAGGTCTCTTCTCTAACTCGTCTGTCCTTGCTTTCGCGGTAAATACCCATGTTGCCGTTGGTAAGCTGTACCTTTTCGCCCTTTTCGTCGGTGATACAAGGAAGCTCAATATCAACGTTAGAGAACATGGTAAAGCAATCGTCGGGCACGTTGGTTATATCGCCCATCTGTGCAAGCAGCTTTTCGCTCTTTTCGTCAAGGACGTGCGCTCTGCCTCTTGATATATCTTCAATCATATGGCGGTAGGTAGCAAGATCTTCGTCAGCCATGTATTCTTTAAGTGTTTCTTCGGGTATGGAAAGTATCTCGGGCTCGATAAAAGAGCATACTGTGCCCAGCTTTACCAATAGCATCATAGCCTTTGCTTCCATTTCCTGCGCTTCGTTATCGGAATTATCTGCGCTCTTATATAGCATAGCGTAGATATAGGGAAGCTCTGCCGCCTGATTTGTCTGTGCCAGCAGGTCCAAAGCCGCCTTAAGACTTTCCGCGCTGTTGCCCAAAGTGCCTTTTACGGCAGGAATGGTATCCGTAAGACGGTCAGCCTCTGCAAGTGCATTTTCCCAAGCAGCCTTGTCAGGATAAATGTGTGTAAAATCCCACATATATTCGGGATTCATTTCGCGTCTGCTTTTCATTGTTTTTCTCCTTTAATATATACAATTTGTTCATTTCCGAAGTACTTGTCAAGCTCTCTCTGAAGGGGATAAAATACGCTTCCGCAGTTATATTTTATTCTTGTGTTTTGCAGAGGAGACTCAAAATATACCTCCTCCATAGGGTACAAGCCGTGTCCGCCGCCACGGAATATTATCTGCGCCGCATCAACTCCTGCGTTTTCCAGAGCCTTGCGGTAAAGAGAAGCAGTGCTAAGAAATCCTTCTTGGTCTGTCAGCGCGCCCAGATATACAGCAAACACCATTCTGTCTGTATAATCAGCTTTGTCGGTGGTGAAAACGTCACTATCGGGGTATCCGTAAATCTTTTCTGCTTCTACCTTAAATGAACCGTCGGGGAAAGCGGCGCGCAGGGCATTTGCGACTGCGGCGCGTTGCTCCGTCATAAGATAAACCTCGACCTTGTTTACATAATCATCTCTGACATAATTCTTGCAAACAACCAATTCACCCACAACCACGGGTACGGGCAAAGATTTTATTTCCCTGCGCCAAGTGCGGGAAATATAATGATATTCAAGTCCGCCCACGTCTTCGTTCTCGCCGTCGTAGTGCGAGTTGACATAATTATCAGTTGCGCTTTTCGCATTGATATACGAAACCAAGTTTCCGCCAAACGCCATTTGTATTGCAAAAGCAACTCCGAGAGGAATTACAGCCCAGAAACGGTATTTTTTGTTTTTGAACAGCAGCACCGTATAATGCCCCAGTGCGACACAGGCGGCGCAAACAAGGGCGAATACTAAAATGTCTGTCACTTCCGCAGAATATCCTGCTCGCATCAATCCTCCGCATAATGCAAAAAACAGTATTTTCACCGTGGGATTCATTTTAAGAAATCCTGCCGCCAAAGCGCAAAGGGGAAGTATGGGCAAGGCGGTGGCAACCCCGGAAAAGGGAGTTATGCATAAAGCACCGATAAATCCCAGTACCGCGCAGAGAAGGGGTGAGAATGCGGCATCGTAAAAGCGTTTAAGAAATTTTTTCATTTTCCTCCTCCTTTTGGAATATTATATGGATTGGTGTATTCTATAAGTAACCGGGTATCATCGTCCTTTTGGCTGCCGTTCACCCGTTTGAAACCGCACTTTCTGCATTTGTGTGTTATAACAAAACCTCTTTTTGCCTCTGTGCGTACTTCAACAGGGTCCATAACCGCGCCGCATTCACTTGCTCTGTCCCCCGGATTAATGTCTACGTGGCGCGAGCAAAGGCAAAAGGGACAATGGTTTCTGGACGAATATCCCAGCGGCGGAACTTCTTTTCCGCAGTTAAGACAAACAAAACCACTGTCTTTTTTTGTAAATAGTGTGTTTTCCACTTGCTCCTCCAAATTTATTTACAAATTACTGTTTACTTTTCACTTTGTTTTTATTATAATATCTATTTGTTAAGATTTCAAGTCGGGAGGGCAAAATATGTCAAAGAAATCCGATAATAAAATTTCCTGCCGTTTGGGCAGGGTGGGCGGCAGTGCGCTTATGGAAGGCGTAATGATGAAAAGCGGCAACGATATTGCCATGGCTGTCCGCCGTACAGACAACGGAAAGATAACCGTACGAAAAAAGAAACATAAATCCATAAAAGAAAAAAGCGCTTTTCTCCGTATACCTATCATTCGCGGTATAGTGAATTTCGTGGAAACACTTATGCTTTCCATGGGTACTATGACAGAAGCTACCGAGCTGCTGGGTATCGACGAGATGGAGAGCGAGAGCAAATTTGATAAATGGATAACCGAAAAGTTAGGCGATAAACTGATGAAGGTCATATCAGCCATAGCGGTTGTCTTAGGTGTAGCCTTGGCGTTGGTGCTGTTTATGTGGCTGCCTTCGTTTATATCCGACCTTATTTTTAAGGTTGAGGATACGGATTTCCATTTTGCATCCAGATGTGTTGACGGCGTACTTAAAATACTTATTTTTATCGGCTATATCGGACTCACTTCGTTTATTCCCGATATAAAGCGTGTGTATATGTACCACGGCGCAGAGCATAAGAGTATAGATTGCTATGAATCCGGCGAGGAGCTTACCGTGGAAAACGTGCGCAAGCATACCCGTTTCCACCCTCGTTGCGGCACCTCCTTTATGTTTTTGGTGCTTATAGTTTCAATTCTTGTAAACTCTCTCATTCTCTGGGCTGTAAGCGCAGTATTCCCTATGGCACCCGTAGGGGAGAGATGGTTTATCGTTCTCGTAAAGTTAATTGCGCTTCCCCTTGTTGTGGGTATCGACTACGAGTACGTTATGTACGCAGGCAAGCACGATAATTTGTTTACCAAAATATTCTCCGCTCCCGGTCTGTGGATGCAACGTATTACCACCCGCGAGCCTGATGACAGCATGATGGAAGTGGCAATTTGCTCCATAAAATCCGCACTTCCCGCAGAATTCCCTGATTTTGTTGTTCCCACTGAGGATGCAGTTGAGGAAAACACGGAAGAAAATACCGAAGAAAACGCACCTGCGGAGGAAAGTAAATGAATATCGGCGAATACAGATATGAAATAAAAAAGAATCTTACCGAAGGCTGCTCGGAGGACAACGCAAGAGAGATAACAGAGATAATCGATATTCTTCTCTGCCATCATCTTTCTATTCCCAGAAGCAAGCTGTATCTTAAGCTGGAGGATAATATTCCTCCCGAACTCCCCGTAAGTATGGCTGATTCCCTTCAGCAGATAGCCATGGGTGTCCCTGTTCAGTACGTTATGGGAAGCTGTTGGTTTTACGGCAGAGAGATGAAGGTGGGCCCCGGCGTATTTATCCCCAGAGGAGATACCGAAAAACTGGCGCAGGCGGCTATGAAGGCTATTCCCAAGGACGGTTGTTTTGCGGATATCTGTTCGGGAAGCGGATGTATCTCCGCAGCTATTGCCTCCGAGCGTCCCGATGTGCGCGGTTTTGCACTTGAATTGTCCAGAAAAGCTATTCCGTATACAGAGGAAAACCTTAAAGACCTTCCTTCAGTAACCGTTAAAAGATTTGATGCACTTGACCCCGAGGATTATGAGGACCTTGTTACAGCCAACGGAAGACAGTTTGACCTTGTGGTAAGCAACCCGCCCTATATTCCCACCGATGATATTCCGGGACTGGACGCAAACGTGCTGTCTGAGCCGGAAACAGCACTTGACGGCGGCGAGGACGGGCTTAAGTTTTACCGCGAGATAACACGCAATCTGCCTATAATACTTGCTCCCGATGGCGTTATATGCTACGAGGTAGGTATAGGTCAAGCACAGGATGTTTCGGCAATTCTTAAGGCGGCAGGCTTCTCTGTGGCGGTTTTGAGAGACAACCATGGAATTGACCGTGTAGTTTTAGGAAAAAAGTGTTGACAATAAAAAAAGAATGTACTATTATTTAATATAATAATAGTATATTTTTTTGTCTTGGGAAAACGACGATGAACGAGATAACCTCCAGAAACAATGAACAGATTAAAGCAGTGGTACGCCTTAAGGAAAGTAAAGAACGCGCCCGTACGGGTCTGTTTTTTATAGAGGGAATACATCTTGCGGAAGAATATCTCCGCCATTGCGGCTTGCCTTTGCGTGTGTATTTCACCAATAAAGCGTGTGATATGTATTCCGGTTTTCTTTCTGCCTTTCCGGAGGATATAAAGACCCTTGTTTCGGACAGCGTATTTGAGAAAATGTCTACCGAATCATCGCCCCAGGGTATACTGTGTGTTTGCAACCGGCTTCTCTTTGACAGGCAGTATCCCGACCACGGTTCCGTATTGTTTTTGGAATCCTTGCGTGATACGGGTAATCTGGGTACCGTAATAAGAACTGCGGTCTCTCTGGGCGTAGAAGGAATAGTCCTTTCCCCCGATTGCGCAGATGTTTTTAACCCCAAGACGCTCCGCGCCTCAATGGGCGCGGTGTTTGCCGCAAACATATATATTCCGTCGTCCTTTTCGGAGGCGGTGAATAACGCAAAAAAATACGGCAAAGTATACGCCGCGGCGCTTTATGAAAATTCCCTCACTTTGGGCGAATTCAAAATCAATAAAGGCGATAGCTTTATTATCGGCAACGAGGGAAAAGGTATTTCCGAGGAGATAAAAAAACTGGCAGATGCATCTGTCATAATTCCCATGACCGGAAAAACCGAAAGCCTTAACGCTGCCGCTGCCGCATCTATTATAATCTGGGAGATGACACGGGGATAATGGATTCAAGGCTTTATTATATATGGCTGCAACGTATCGTCGGTGCCGCCAACCGTTTTACGGATTATCTTTTTAACAAATTTTCCTCGGCTGTTGAGGTGTATGAGTGCAGAGATTTTTCTTTCCTGCCCAAGGGATATTCAAAATATCAGGACAGACTTTGCAACAAAGATCTTTCAGCTTCGCTGGAGATATATAAAACCTGCGTTAACCGTGGTATAAGATTTGTTACATACCACGATGAGGATTTTCCTCCCGCCCTGCGTGAGATACCTGACCCGCCGGTAATGCTCTTTTGCTACGGGGATATTTCCCGCCTTAAAAATAAGCAGGCAGTTGCCATCGTCGGTACGAGGACCTGCACTGAAGCGGGAATGGAATACGCAAAGGTGTATGCGGAAAGTTTTGCCAAAGCGGGTATCGCCGTTATAAGCGGACTTGCCAAGGGCATAGACGGCGCCGCGAACAACGCTTCGCTTATGAACGGCGGCGTTTCGGTAGGTGTTTTGGGAACACCCATAGATAAAGTCTATCCGCCCGAAAACGTGCGGCTTTTCCACACAATGTATAAAAGCGGTCTGGTTATAAGCGAATATTCCCCCGGCGCAGACGTGGGCAGATATTCCTTTCCTGCCCGCAACCGTATAATAAGCGCCCTGTCCGATTGTACCTTGGTTGTTGAGGCGGCGGAGGGAAGCGGTGCAATAATCACCGCAAAACGGGCGATCCAGCAAAACAAGCCCGTATATTTTGTGGCGGGCAGGGTAACCGTAATGCTTGACGGCGCGGTGTCCGTTTCTTCCCCTGCGGAGGTAATGGAGAATATGCAGTTAAATGATCCCACCTTGCGCATACCCGTAACTGCATATACCGTAACCAAAACCAAAAGCTACGGCAGAAAAATAACACCGCCCGTACAGACTAAAACCAAGGATACGGACGAATTGGGACTTTTGAAGATAATATGCGAGGGTCCCGCAACGGCAACCGAACTTTCGGATAAGACCGGCGTTTCCATTGACAGAATATATGAGCTGCTTACCACTCTTGAACTGGACGGTGCAATAATCGCCGCCGCAGGAGGACGTTATATAAAGGCAGGCAAGCAATAAGGAGAATATATGAGCACACTTGTAATACTTGAGTCGCCTACCAAGGCACATACCGTCAAAGGCTTTTTGGGCAAAGGCTATAAAGTAATAGCCTCCAACGGCCACGTACGGGATCTTCCCAAAAGCAAACTGGGTATTGACGTTGAAAACGGATTCGAGCCTCAGTATATCAACATACGCGGCAAGGGCGACCTTATAAAAGAACTTAAAAAAGAGGCAAAAAACGCCGATAAAGTTCTTCTTGCAGCCGACCCTGACCGTGAGGGAGAGGCTATAAGCTGGCATCTCGCAGCCGTACTGGGTATACCCGAAGAAAAAATAAAGCGTATAACCTTTAACTCGGTAACCAAAGCGGCAGTTAAAGAAGCAATAAAATCTCCCCGTAATATAGATATGGATTTGGTCAATTCACAGCAGACCCGCCGTATTCTGGATAGACTTGTAGGTTATAAAATAAGCCCCTTCCTGTGGAAAAAGATTAAGAACGGTCTTTCTGCAGGACGTGTTCAGTCGGTTGCCACCCGTCTTATTGTAGAGAGGGAAAGAGAGATTCAGGCGTTTGTGCCCGATGAATACTGGACAGTAACGGCAAAGCTTGCCAATTCCGCAGGAGAAACATTTACTGCAAAGTATTTCGGCACTTCCGCAGGCAAGCAGGAACTTCATAACGAAGGGGATGCCATGGCTGTTGTAAACGGCGTTAAAAATTCGCCTTTTACGGTTTCCTCCGTAAAGCGCTCCGTAAAGCATCGCCGCCCCCAGCCTCCCTTTACCACAAGTACCCTCCAGCAGGAGGCAAACCGCCGTCTTTCTCTTCCCACCCAGCGCACTATGATGATCGCGCAGGAATTATACGAGGGTATTAATATCGGCGAGCGCGGCACCCACGGTCTTATCACCTATATGCGTACTGACTCACTTCGCGTTTCGGACGAAGCACGTGCCGCCGCGAAGGAATATATCGTTGGCAGATACGGCGATAAGTATTATCCTTCCATCCCCAATATCTACAAGGCAAAAAAGGGCGCGCAGGACGCTCACGAGGCTATCCGTCCTTCCGACCCCACCCTGTCCCCCGATATGATAAAAAGCCGTCTTACCACAGACCAGTACCGTCTGTATAAGCTTATATACGACCGTTTTATCGCCAGCCAGATGAAGCCTGCGGAAATAGATACAGTTTCCGTGGACTTGGACGCAAAGGGAAATATTTTCCGTGCAACGGGTGCAACCGTAAGATTCCCCGGATATCTGGTTATCTGCGATGATTCGGATAGCGGTGATGACGATCTGGCCAAGGATAAGCTTCCTCCTCTTAACGAAAACGACGTTTGCGTATGCTCTGCCATTCTGCCCGAGCAGCATTTTACCGCGCCTCCTTTCAGATACACCGAAGGCTCTTTGGTAAAGATGCTGGAAGAAAAAGGTATCGGCAGACCTTCCACTATAGTTACTACAATTACAACCATTATCGCAAGAGGATACGTTGTAAGAGAGGGTAAATCCCTTGTTCCCACAGACCTTGGCTTTGTTACCACAGATCTTATGATGAACGCATTTTCTCGGATAGTTGACTATAACTTCACCGCCGAAATGGAAGAAAATCTTGACGAGATCGAATCCGGCGATAAGGATTATATTGCCGTGCTTGAAGGCTTTTATAAGGATTTAACCGAGGAACTTTCCGCCGCAGAAAGCACCATCGGTGCCAACAGAATTACTGTAGAACCCGAAAAAACGGATATGATCTGCGAAAAGTGCGGATCTGTAATGGTTATCCGTTCAGGACGCTACGGAAAATTCGCAGCTTGCCCCAATTACCCCAAGTGCAAGAATACCAAGCCTTTAGAAACCGAGCAAAAGCCAATTGACGCAAAGGAAATTGTTTCCGACGAGAAGTGTCCTGCCTGTGGCGGCGAAATGGTGCTTCGCAAGGGCAGATACGGAAGCTTTTTTGCCTGCCGTTCATATCCCAACTGCAAAACCACGCTTCCTGTTATCAAGGACAGCGGCGTGGTATGTCCCAACTGCGGTAAGCGTATAGTTATACGCACCAGCAAGAAAAAGACGACTTATTACGTTTGTGAGGATTCTGCTTGCGGATTTATCTCTTGGGATATTCCCCAGACAAGAAGATGTCCCCAGTGCGGAGATATAGTGCTCAAAAAGAAGAACAAAGACCAGTATTATTGCCGCGGTAACTGCGGATGGACAGAGGAAAGCAAAAAATGAGAACTACAATAGCCGTAGATGCAATGGGCGGAGATAAAGCGCCCGAATCGGTAGTTGCAGGCGCGTTGCGCGCGGCACAGCAACTGCCTATAGATATAATACTTGTTGGCGACAGCGATGCCATTTATAAAGAAATACTGAAAAACGGAAACGCTCCGGATAATATTTCGGTAGTCCACGCAAAAAGCGTAATTACCATGGAGGATAATCCTTCTGCGGTGCTTAAGGAAAAGGCAGACTGCTCTATGGCGGTTGCCGCAGAGCTTGTTAAGGACGGAAAGGCGGATGCACTTGTTTCCGCAGGAAACACCGGCGCGCTGTTCACTGTGTCATCCCTTAAGGTGCGCAGACTTCCCGGTATACGCCGTGCGGCGCTCGGTGCAGTCGTTCCGCTGGAAAACCCCGTGCTTATTGTGGATTCCGGCGCCAATATCGACGCCACGCCCGAGCTTCTCCGCACCTTTGCCTATATGGGCAGTCTTTATGCAAATCTGGTAATGGGAATAGATAATCCCCGTATCGGTCTGGTGAATAACGGAAGTGAGACCACCAAGGGTACACCCCTTTACGTTGAAGCCAACGCTATCCTGCGTGAAGCAAGGGGAATAAATTTTGTGGGCAACGTAGAGGGACGAGATATTCCCGGCGATACCTGCGATGTTATTGTGTGCGATGGATTTACCGGAAATATTCTGCTTAAGACTATCGAAGGTATGGGATTGTTTATGAACAGAAAGATAAAAGGCATCTTTTATGCAAATCCCGTTTCCAAGGTTGCAGGTGCACTTACCAAAAAGCAGATAACCGCTCTTAAAAAGCAGGTTGACCACCGCGAGCACGGCGGCGCACCCTTCCTGGGACTTGCAAAGCCGGTAATAAAAGCTCACGGAAGCTCGGACGAAAAGAGCATATACACCGCTATCCGTCAGGCAAAAACCTTCCATGAGAGCGGACTTATTCCCAAACTTAAGGAGGCTATAAACAGTGAATCAGTTAATTGAGCCCCTGCATTATACAGAGCTTGAGAAAAAGATCGGCTATGTTTTCCGCAACAAGGATTATGTTCTCAACGCACTTACACACTCTTCCTTTGTAAACGAAACCAAACAAAGAACAGCTTACTGCTCTAACGAAAGACTTGAGTTTTTGGGAGATTCTATTTTGTCGGTTATCGTTTCCGAGCATATATACAGATCATTGCCGGAACTGGACGAAGGTCATCTTACCAGAATAAGAGCAAACGTGGTGTGCGAAAATTCTTTGAGCGAATTTGCAAAGGAAATTGATTTAGGCTCTTATCTGCGTATGGGACACGGCGAAGCGGTTACCAACGGCAGAGACAGGAAAAGCACTGTGGCAGACGCATTTGAGGCGTTGCTTGCCGCAATTTATCTTGACGGCGGTATGGAGCAGGCAAAGCGTTTTCTCATGCCCCGCATAAAAGGTGCAATAGCAAAATTGGCAAAAGGCGGCAACGAGGATTATAAATCCAGATTGCAGAAAATAGTACAGCAAACTCCCGAGGAACTGCTTGAGTACGTTCCCGTAAGCGAGGAAGGCCCTCCTCACGACCGTGTGTTTACCTTCCGCGTAATGCTTAATTCCAACTGTCTGGGAGAGGGCAGGGGAAGAACCAAGCGGGAGGCGGAACAGCATGCCGCCCGTGAAGCTCTTGCCGTACTTGGTGAGCTTGATGAAGACCCATCGTAACATACCTGTTTTTATTCCCCAGGAGGGGTGCCCAAACGCCTGCGTATTTTGCTCCCAGAAAAAAATAACGGGAGTAGACCGCCGTGCAGAGCTGGATACTTTTCACGTTACCGTTGAAAAGGCGTTGGAAAGCAAGTGGCAGGAAAGCGAAATTGCTTTTTTCGGCGGAAGCTTTACCGCTATCGACATACCTCGTATGACCTCTCTTTTGGACGCGGCATACGAATACGTAAAAAACGGCAAGGTAAGCGGAATACGAGTTTCCACCAGACCGGATTTTATTGATGACAATATACTTACTTTGCTCCGAAGCAAAGGTGTTACCGCAATCGAATTGGGTATACAAAGTGTTTCAGATGCGGTACTGCAGGCATCCGGCAGAGGACATACCGCCATGCACAGCGAAAAGGCTTGCAAACTCATTAAAAAACACGGTTTCCGTCTTGGTGGACAGATGATGGTGGGACTTCCTCTTTCGGACAAAAGCACCGAAGTGCAAACGGCAAAGTCTATATGCCAATGGGGCGCGGACGAAACCCGCATTTACCCTACGGTAGTTTTTGAGGATACACCACTGTACCGTATGACGTTAAGCGGTGAATACACCCCGCTTTCGGTAGAGGATGCAGTTATCAGATGTGCCGATTGTATGGAGATATTCCTTGAACGTGGCGTAAAAGTGCTTCGTGTGGGGCTACACGCTTCGGAATCCTTGGTGTCCGCACCGTACGGTGCCACCCATCCCGCGATGGGTGAATTGGTGGAAAGCGAGATATACCGCAGAAGAATATCCGCCCTCATCGGTGAAAAACGGGGCAAAAAACTTGTAATAAATGTGCCTGCGTCCGCTCCGTCAAAGGCGGCGGGACAGCACAGAGCAAATATCGAATTTTTCAAGAAAGTATACGGATTCAAGTATATTTCGGTGTACGGTTGTGATGATATCCCCGAATATACGGCTCGAATTTATATAGAGGATTGATTTTTTGAAGTTAAAATGTATTGAAATGCAGGGGTTCAAATCGTTCCCCGATAAAACGCGCATAACCTTCGATAACGGTGTAACTGCCATTATCGGTCCCAACGGAAGCGGTAAATCCAATATTTCCGATGCGGTTCGTTGGGTTCTGGGCGAAATGTCAATGAAGAGTCTGCGCGGCAGTAAGATGGAGGATGTTATCTTTAACGGTACGCCCACCCGTCCCGCCGCAAACTTTTCCTCGGTGTCTATTATTCTGGATACTACTGCCGAATATGACAGACATGCACAGACCTTTATGGAGCTTAATCCCGAAGAGCAGTCTGCTTCCGCTCAAAATGAAGGATATAAGCTTCACGACGGTACCGAAGTTACTGTTACCCGCAAGTATTATCGCAGCGGTGAAAGTGAATATTACATAAACAAAAAACAGGTAAGACTTAAGGATATTTACGAGCTTTTCTATGATACCGGTATCGGCAGAGAAGGCTATTCTGTAATATCTCAGGGTAAAATATCCGAGGTGCTTTCACAGAAAGGCCACGAGAGACGCGATATTTTTGAGGAAGCGGCAGGTATATCCAAGTTCCGCTATAAGAAAGCGGAGGCTGAGCGCAAGCTTGCTGAGACCGAAAATAATCTTACCCGTATAAACGATATTTTAAGCGAAGTTGCTTCCCGTATCGGTCCTTTGGAAAAGGAAGCCGAAAACGCAAAGAAATATCTTGTTCTTTCCGAAGAAAAGAAGGGACTGGAGATAACTCTCTGGCTTGATAGAATAGATAAACTTCGTTCAGAGATGGAGAAAAACGCCGTTGACCTTGCAGGTGCGCGTCTTTCTCTTGATAACAGCGAAAACCTTGTAAAAGAGCTGGACGAAAAGCTGGATAACGCGCTCCGTGAGGGCTACGATATCGGACGCGAGCTTTCTGAGACCGAGCGGCTTATATCCGAGTGCGAAAAGAATGTTGCTGCAGTCGAAGCCGAAAAAGCTCTTCGCGTTAACGATGCCGAGCATTACCGCCGTGTGGCTCGCCAGTATGCAGACGATATTTCCCGCAGTGAGCGCGAGCTAAGTATGGTTGCGGATATGCTTTCCTCCGCTATGGAGGTTGGCGAATCTCTTCGCGGTGAAATGGAAAAGGTAAACAAGGAATTTACCGCCGCAGAGGAAATTTATTCTGCCTGCAGAGAAAAAGCGGTAAACGCATCCGAAGCAGAGCAAAAGGCAAGCAGCGAATATACCGCTTTGTATGAGAAGGTTTCCTCCCTTCGCGAAACTTATGCAGGCCTTCGTGTGAAGTTGGAGCAGTCTGTTAAAGCGAGGGACGAGGCGGAGCAACAGCTTTTGGCGTCCGCTTCCCGTATTACACAGCTTCGTGCCGACCTTGAAAAGGCTTCTGCCGACCACGAAAAGAGCGTGGCCGAATATGAAAAAACAACTTCGCAAAGCGCAGACGTTCAGGCAAAGTGCGCTTCCAACCGCGTTTTGCATAAGGAGATAACAGATAATATTTCCGCAATAAATCTTGAAATTTCCGCACTTGACCACCGCAGAGAGAATCTGCGCAGAATGGAAGCTCTCTTTGAGGGATATTCCGATGGCGTTAAAAACGTAATGAGCGTTGCGGGCAAAGAGCTTGGCGGTATCATAGGCACGGTATCATCTGTGGTTTCTGTTGATGAAAAATACGTGCTGGCGTTAGAGACCGCTTTGGGTGCCTCCGCACAGTTTATCATTACCGAAAAAGAAGCGGATGCAAAGAACGCGGTGCGTTATCTTAAAAAGACCTCGGGTGGCAGAGCCACCTTCCTGCCTATCGAAACAGTGCGCGGTAACCGCGTAAACGAAGAACCCTTTAAGAATATCGAGGGTTATCTGGGCATCGCCTCCGACCTTGTTAAGAGCGATGATAAATACCGCCTTGTTATGGATGACCTTCTGGGCAGAACAGTAATTACGGATACTATGGATTCCGCTACTGCAGTTGCCGCCGCTTGCGGTTACAAGGTAAAAGCAGTAACTCTTGACGGGCAGACAGTAAACCCCGGCGGCAGTATTACCGGCGGCAGTGCCCATAAAAAGACAGGGCTTTTCACCCGTGCTATGGATATTGACCGCCTTTCCGCAGAGATAGACGGTAAAAACAGAGAAATACTGTCTCTTGAGGAAAAGAAAATTGCGGTTGATGATGAATATAATTCCCTTTGCCTGCAGGCAGAGGAGTGCGAAAAGCTGGTGGCAGCCGCTTCCGCTTGCGTTACCGATGCTGTCCGCGTATGCGACGGTATAAGAGTAAGACTGGAAGAGGAAAGCAGTCATAACGAGGCTATCCGTCAGCAAAACTCCCGTCTGGAGCAGGATGCGGAAAAGGATTCTGCAGATGCGGAAAGCCGTCTTCTTGAAAGTGAAGCGGAATTGGCTTCTCTCCGCACCTCTCTTGAGCAGGCGTCCTTTGAGTCTGCGCAGGCAAAGGTTAAAGAGAGCAGTGCTTTTGAGGAATGCAACCGCATCCGTCTTGAGCTGTTTGAAAAGACTTCGTCCTTTGACAGACAGAACACCCATATCCGCGCTCTCACAGAAAAGAAGGACGGAATTGTTTCCCGCGTTGAGGATATAAAAGCGTCCATCCGCGAAGCGGAGGAAAACGCTGTCAAATCCGAAAACGCCCTTGCCGAGTACGACGTACGCAAGGCTCAATACGAAAACGAAACCAAATCTTACCGCGAAAAGCTCCAAACTCTTCTTTCCTCCCGTGATGAATCAGAAAAGAACGCAGTAAATATACGCGGTCTGGTTAAGGATGCCCAGAACAAAAAGGAAGAAGCGTTGCGTAAGTTTACCGAGCTGGAATCCCGTGGTGAAAACCTCGGTACCGATTACGATACTGTTTCCGCAAAGCTTTGGGACGAATATGAGCTTACCTATACCGCCGCCTGTGCATACAGGCTTCCTGCGGAACAGATGGGCTCTGCGGCTACCCGCGTTGCGTCTCTCCGCGCAAAGATACGCGCAATGGGTCATATAAACGTAAATGCTGTGGAAGAATACAAAACGGAAAAAGAGCGTTTTGATTTTCTTACCGCACAGACAGACGACCTTAACCGCACGCGCCGTCAGCTTGATTCCACTATCGAAAAGCTGTCACGCACAATGAAGGACACCTTTATAGATTGCTTTGAACGTATCAATTCCGCTTTCGGACGCACCTTTGCCGCACTTTTCGGCGGCGGAAGCGGCAGAGTTGAATTGGAAGACCCCGAAAATCCTCTGGAATGCGGCATAGATATTATTTTAAGACCTCCCGGAAAGAGCGTAAAGAGTATTTCTCTCCTTTCCGGCGGCGAACAATCTTTTGCGGCTATCGCTTTGTATCTGGCGTTGCAGGAGATCAACCCCTCTCCCTTCTGTATCTTTGACGAAATTGAGTCCGCCCTTGACGATGTTAACCTTGCCAAGTTTGCGGATTACGTAAGAGAGCACAGCGAATCCACCCAGTATATTCTCATTACCCACCGACGCGGAACTATGGAGCGCGCAGACGTACTTTACGGTGTAACCATGTACGAAAAGGGCGTTTCCGATTACCTCCGTCTCAACGTGGATATGATGGAAGAAAATATCAAAAAATACAGTCATTCATAAAAGGAGCAACAATGGGCTTTTTTGATAAATTAAAGCAAGGTCTTGCAAAAACCAAGGCGGCGCTTATAACCCCTCTTGAAAAATTGTTTTCCTCTGCCGAAAAGGTGGACGACGATTTTTACGATGAACTTATGGATGTGCTTATAATGGCAGACGTAGGTGTGGAGACTTCCGATTATATCGTAGAAACTCTCCGTGCCGACCTTAAAGACAAAAACATTTGGGAGGCGGACAAGGCGAGAACCGAGCTTCGCCGCATTATGGGCGAGACTATCGGCGAATATCAGCCTCTTGAGATAAAGGACGGTCTTAACGTTATACTTGTCATCGGTGTAAACGGTGCAGGCAAGACCACCTCTATCGGTAAGCTGGCGTCTTTGTATAAGGCAGAAGGTAAGAAGGTTATTCTTGCCGCCGCAGATACCTTCCGTGCCGCCGCTATCGAACAGCTCGGAGTCTGGGCAGACAGGGCAGGGGTACAGATGATTCGCCAGTCCGAGGGCGCCGATCCTGCCGCAGTTGTTTTTGACGCGGCTGCCGCCGCCCGCAAACAAAAGGCAGACGTGCTTATAGTAGATACTGCAGGCAGACTTCATAACAAGAAGAATCTTCTTGACGAGCTTGCAAAGATCAATCGTGTTATTGACAGAGAGCTTCCCGATTGCCATCGTGAGACACTTATCGTGCTTGATGCAACTACAGGTCAGAACGCTATAATGCAGACACAGGAGTTCGGAAAAGCCGCAGGTATATCGGGTCTTGTGCTTACAAAGCTGGATGGCACCGCAAAGGGCGGATTTGTCCTTGCAATAAAGCATACTTTGGATATCCCCGTAAGATTTATCGGAGTAGGTGAGGGTGTGGATGATCTCCGTCCCTTCTCACCGGATGATTTTGTAAAGGCTATGTTCGGTGATTAATATGGATTTAGTATTTGCTACCAACAATGCACACAAGGTTTCCGAGCTTCGTGAGCTTTTTCACGGATATTTCGGAGATAAAGTTAAAATTCTCACTCTCAAAGAGGTTGGCTTTTCCGGCGATATTATCGAGGATGCCGATACATTTGAGGGAAACGCATATATTAAAGCGCGTACCGTTTGCGATTTCTGCGGTCTCCCCGCAGTTGCGGACGATTCGGGGCTTGCTGTTGACGCATTGAACGGCGCTCCCGGCGTTATGAGTGCGCGCTATTCCGGCGCGGATTCTGATGATATCCGCAACATAGAAAAGCTTCTTCGCGAGCTTGAGGGCGTTCCTCTTGAAAAACGCACAGCACGCTTTGTTTGCCATATTTGCTGTGTGTTCCCTGGCGGAAAACGTCTGGACTGCGAGGAGTACAGCGAAGGCAAAATAATCTTTGAATGCCGTGGTGACGGCGACTTTGGTTACGACCCCGTTTTCCTTAACGAAGAGTATGGTCTTACCTTCGCGGAAATGGATATGGAAACAAAAAATAGGGTGAGCCACAGAGGCAAAGCAGTTAAAACTTTTGCTTCCGTGTTTGCCGCCGATAATGTTGACATAATGCGTTAATTGTGGTATTATAATATTTGGGAAAAGTTTTTGAACGGAGGCAAGTAAGGTGGGTAACTTTCTTTATTACGTAAAGGAAACTCTCTTTAACATTACGGTAATAGACGTAATAGACATTGTAATAGTATCTTTTTTGCTTTACTATACATTTAAGTTCATAAGGGAACGCCGTGCCGGTAAGCTTGCTGTCGGTATTATTTTGCTTTTGATACTGCTTCTGGTAAGCGAAGTGCTGGATATGCACGCTCTTAACTTTATTCTCTCAAATCTGTTCAGTGTAGGTATTCTGGCGCTGGTAGTTGTTTTCCAGCCGGAATTGCGCAGCGTTCTTGAGAAGGTGGGCGGCGAATCTCTCCGCAGCTTTAAGGGAAAAATGGATGACGAAACGGTTAAAACGTATACCGAGTGTATAACCGAGGTGGCTATCGCCGCAGAACAGCTTTCCCAGTCCAAAACAGGCGCTTTGATGGTTTTCGAGCGTTCTACCAAATTGGGCGACGTTATCCGTACCGGTACCGTCGTAGATGCAAAACCTACCTCTTTCCTTATCGGAAACTTATTCTTTAACAAAGCGCCTTTACACGACGGTGCTGTCATCTTTCGCGAGGGACGTGTTCACGCCGCAGGATGCTTTTTGCCCTTGTCCGATAACAGCGAGATAGTGAAAGACCTTGGTACCCGCCACCGCGCAGGTATTGGTATGAGCGAAAACAGCGATGCTATCGTACTTATTGTTTCCGAAGAGACCGGAGTTATCTCCATCGCTTGCGACGGAGCTCTCCAAAGAGGATTCTCCCGCAAAAAGCTGGAGACCTATCTTGAAGAACAGCTTATAGTAAAAGAAAACCTGCTTAAGAGCAGGGTAAAGAGCCAGATTACACGTATAACCAAAAAGAAAAAGGGGGATATGGAAAATGAACAGAATAAACAGTAAATCCCCTGATACCGACCGCCGCAGAAACAAGAATAAGATAATTTCTTTTCTTACGGTTTTGTTGGCGGTGGTATGTGCTGTTGTGCTTTGGTTTTTTGCCATAGATTACGACAGCCCCGACTTTTCAAAAACCTTTACCAATATCGAAATAGGCGTTACCGGTGAAGCGGAGCTGCGGCAAAACCTCGGCTATACTCTTCTTGAACAGCCCAATCTCACCGTTGACGTTACTATAGTCGGCAAACGTACCGATGTGAATCAGGTCCGCGCTTCCGATATTACTGCGGTTATCGACCTGTCTTCGGTTGCGGCGGCCGGTATGAACAAATTCAGCGTTCAGATATCCGCTCCTAACGGAACAACCGTTGCTTCCCAATCCGTAAGTGAGATTCGACTTTATGTTGATAATTTTATTTCCCAGCAGTATGTGGTCAATATCCGCAAAATGAGCTATGTGCTGGACGAAAATCTGTATATTGATACCGTTAACTGCAGTCCCGCTTCTGTTACCGTGTGGGGGCCTGCCAATGAGCTGGAAAAAATTTCCGGAGCGTATCTTGATTTGGAATTGGGCGAGCTGGTTAATTCCGTTAAAGCCTCCGCAGACGTTAAATTGCTGGATATCAACAAGCAGGAAATAGATAATCCTTATATCTTTATCGAAAACAGCACCGTTACTGCGTCTGTTTCGGTTTATGTGGAAAAGGATATTCCCGTTAAGGTAAATCTTACCGGAGGGATTTATTCCAGCCTTACCGCCGATATCCGTTGTGATATGGAGACGGTGAGGTTTAAGGGCACGGTAGAGCAGATGGCAAACGTGAGTGAGTATGTTATTTCTATTGACGAGACCGCTACCGATCTTGATTTACCTATAAAACTGCTTATAAATCCCCCTGCGGGAGTAACTAATGTAAGCGAAAGCCGGTACGCCACGGTGCTTATCACTGTGCCGGATATGGGCAAGCGCGAAATGGTAATATCCTCTGAAAATATTGAGTTTATCAATATCCCCGAAGGGCTTGATGCCAAAGGGCTTGAGGATGTTGTAATACAGCTTCGCGGTTTGCAGGATGTGTTGAACGAACTTACCGAGGAAGATATTGCAATTACCGTGGATATGTCCCTTCTCGGGGAGCTTACCGCAGGCGAGATGGTGGTTCCCGTTACGGTTACCGAAGTTCCCGATGATATTTCCGGCGTCTTCGTTCACAACAAGGATGCGTATACCGTTAAGATCGTTATAAAATAAATTTTAGGAGATGAGGGCATTGACTTCCAGAAAGTGGGTCATAAACAGCGCCGATAAATCCGCAGTAAACGCTTTGCGTTCTGAATCCGGATTTTTGCCGCTTACTGCACGGCTGTTGTGCTCAAGAGGACTGGATACTATTGAAAAAATAGATGAATTTTACGATATATCCAAGCTGTCCTTTTACGATCCGTATCTGCTCAAGGATATGGACAAGGCTGTTGCCCGAATAAAAAAGGCTATACAAAATAAAGAGCGCGTCTGTATTTACGGCGATTACGACGTGGACGGTGTTACCTCCACGACCATGCTGTATACATATCTGTCCTCTATGGGCGTGCCTACCACTTATTTCATTCCCGAGCGTATGAACGAGGGGTACGGACTAAGCTGTGCCGCCATTCAGCGTTTTGCGGGCAAGGTGGATTTGCTCATAACCGTTGATACCGGTATTACCGCCGTTGCAGAGACAGAATACGCAAAGCAGTTGGGTATGGATATGATAATTACCGACCATCACAGCTGCCGCGAGGTACTGCCGGATGCCGTTGCCGTTATAAATCCTCACCGCGAGGATTGCGGTTATCCTTTTAAGAAGCTGGCAGGTGTAGGGGTAGTGTTCAAGCTTCTCTGCGCGTTGCACGGAAACAGTGAGGATATCTGTAAGCGTTACGGCGAGATAGTGGCTATCGGCACTATTGCCGATGTTATGCCTATCGTAGGTGAAAACCGTCTTATTGCGGCTATAGGTATTGAAAATCTTGCCCACACAAAGTATCACGGTCTTCGCGCTCTTATGGAGCAGGTGGGCGTTTACAAAAACGGCAAAAAGGTTAAAAAGATAACATCGTCAACCATCGGATATGTGCTTGCGCCCCGTATAAATGCGGCAGGAAGAATTACCAGCGCCGTAAGAGCGGTGGAGCTTTTGCTCGCAGATAACGAGGAAGAGGCTACCCGTATTGCCGAGGAGCTTTGCGAGATAAACAAAAAGCGCCAGTCCACCGAATTGGATATATATAATCAGGCAATAAACCAGATAAACGAACAGCATTCGGATAAAACCGCTTTCGTGCTGTCCTCCGATGGATGGCATCAAGGCGTTATCGGTGTTGTTGCGTCAAGAATTACCGAAAAATATTCCCTTCCCAGCGTGCTGTTTTCCTTTGACGGGGATACCGGCAAGGGTAGCGGACGAAGCATAAAAGGTTTTTCTCTTATGGACGCTTTGGCGGAATGTTCCGACCTGCTTCTTGAATACGGCGGACACGAGCTTGCGGCGGGACTTTCCATTTCACGTGATAAACTGCCCGAGTTTACCGCCCGTCTTAACGCTTATGCGGAAAAACATATAAAGAAAAACGAACTTGTCATTCCTTTGGAAATAGACTGCGAGGCGTATTTTCCCGAGCTTACCTTAAGGCAAGCGGAGGATATTCAGCGTCTTGAACCCTTCGGTCTTTCCAACCCCGTGCCCGTGTTTATTCTTCGGGATGCGGTAATAAGAGGTATTACACCTCTTTCCGGCGGAAAGCATATAAAAATAAGAGTATCCGATGGCAGCAGAAGCGACGTTACCGCAGTATATTTCGGTATGAGCGCGGACAGCTTCCAGTTTTGCGAAGGTGATAAATGCGATATAGCGTTTACTCTTGAAATAAATGAATTTATGGGCAATTCCGTTCCCCAGCTTCTTGTTAAGGGAATGCGGCTTTCTGTCAGCGAGGATGCCAACAACGAGGGTATGCTGCGCATATACCGCGCCGCAGTGGATGAAAACAACACAGAGGATATTCCGGCTTCCTGCGTGCCCAATCTTATTGATTTCAGAGAAGTGTTCCGCTATCTCCGCCGCAATACCGACGGAAACAAGCCTCTTTCTCTACGACGTATATCGGGGTCTATCCACGAGGAAACCGGCAAAGATATAAATATCTGTAAAATAATGATAATAAGCGATGTTTTGCAAGAGCAGGGTATTGCCGAGGTGGAGCATCTTTCCGGGATGCTTATACGAATAAAGCTTTTGCCCTTCAGCGGAAAAATCAATTTGGATAATTCTGCTTTGCTTCGCAGAATAAAAGCAAAACACGCACTTGTATAGGGTGAAAAATGTCTGTTAGTTTTGAAAGCTTGGTTGAAAAACTAAAGCAAAGCGGCGGCTACGATATAGCTAAAATAACAAAAGCATACGAATTTGCTGCAAGGATGCACGAGGGGCAGACCCGTATATCGGGAGAACCCTATATTATGCACCCTGTTTCGGTTTCTCATATTGTTGCTGACCTTCAGCTTGATACCGATTCTATCTGCGCCGCCCTTCTTCACGATACAGTTGAGGATTGCGGCGATAAGGTAAATCTCAACGTTATAAAAAAGGAGTTCGGCACAGAGGTTTCCGAACTGGTGGACGGTGTTACCAAGCTTGTTCACATTCGTTTTGAAACAAAGCAGGACGAGAGTATAGAAAATTTGCGTAAAATGTTCCTTGCCATGAGCAAGGATTTGCGCGTTATATTCATAAAACTTGCCGACCGTCTTCACAACATGCGCACTTTAGACGTGCGCCGCGAGGAAAAACAGCGTTCCGTTGCTTTGGAAACCATGCACGTTTATGCGCCTCTTGCGCACCGTCTGGGTATCCAGAAGATAAAGCAGGAACTGGAAATGTTAGCCCTTCGCTATCTCGATCCTATCGGCTATCATGAAGTGGAAAGCGACGTTGATAAGCGTTACGGCGAAAACAAGGGCTTTTTGGAACATTATAAAGCTCTCGTTGCCGAGAAATTGGATGAAAACCATATAAAATACCGCCTTGAAGGACGAATCAAGTCCATATATTCCATATACAAAAAGATGTATACGGGCAGTAAAAGCTTTGAGGAAATCTACGATTTTTACGCTATTCGCATAATCGTTGATACCGAGCTGGATTGTTATACCTCTCTCGGTATAATCCATGAGGCGTTTAACTTTATTCCCGGCAGGTTCAAGGACTATATCTCTACACCGAAGCCAAATCTTTACCGTTCTCTTCATACCACAGTTATAGGAAAAGAGGGTATTCCCGTTGAGGTGCAGATACGCACATGGGATATGCATCGCGAGGCGGAATACGGTCTTGCCGCGCACTGGAAATATAAATCCGGCGAGCAGACGAAGGAAATAGTTGACCAAAAACTTCAGTGGATACGCACCCTTCTTGAAACCGAAAAAGACACCGATGATCCCGATGAATTTTACCGTCCTCTCAAAATCGACCTTTTTGAGGACGAAATATTCGTTTTTACTCCCAAAGGAGACGTTGTAAACCTTCCCACCAACGCCACTCCCATAGATTTTGCTTATGCAATTCACTCTGCTGTCGGCAACAAGATGGTGGGCGCCCGCGTTAACGGAAGTATCGTGCCTATAGATTCCATTTTGGAAAACGGACAGATCGTTGAGGTAATAACATCATCATCTTCAAAAGGTCCCAGCCGTGATTGGCTGAAGATAGTCCGTTCCGGCGAAGCGAGAAATAAAATACGCCAGTATTTCAAAAAAGAAATGCGCGCGGAAAATATAATTGTCGGCAAGACAGAGATTGACCGCGAGCTTAAGCGCTACGGTAAGAGTTATTCCGAAGCGCAGAAAAACGAGATTGTTACCAACGTGGCGTCCCGTATCGGACTTCCCGAGCCGGACGATCTTTACAATAATATCGGTTACGGCGGACTTTCTGTCAGCAAAATAGCCGCGAAATTAAAGGACGAATTCACCCGTGTGGTATGCCCTCCGGAACCTGTGGAGGAAACTCCGGTTCCCGAAAAACCGGCGTCTACCGGCAGAATAACCAATTCACAATCGGTAATTATAGACAGCGTTTCCGGCTGTGAGGTCAAGTTCGCGAAGTGCTGTAACCCTCTCCCAGGCGACAGTATTATAGGATTTATCACCAAGGGTTATGGCGTTTCCATACACAAATATGATTGTCCCAATGCTCAGGCAGGTCTTCAAAAGCCTGAGGATAAGGACAGATGGGTGGTAGCTTCTTGGTCTACCCAAGTTGAAAAGCGCGAGGCGGGCAAGTTTGAGGCTGTGCTTAACGTTTACGCCCAGTATTCGTCAGCACTGTTTGCCGATGTTTCCATGCAGTTAAAGAATATGTCGGTTGATGTAATATCCATGTCTGCAAAGGAAAATCTGGGTAACTGCTTGCTTACCGTAGTTATCAAGTGCAGTAATATTGACCATCTGCACAGCATTATGTCCCAGCTTCGCAAGGTGCCCAATGTAAGAGACGTTACCAGAGGTAACGAAAGAGGTATTTAATGAAAATCGTTATACAAAGAGTGCTTTCCGCTTCATGTACCGTGGAGGGCGAGCATATATCTGATATAGGCATAGGTCTTTTAGTGTTCTGCGGTGTAACAGCCGATGATACCGAAAGCGATATTCAAAAAGCCGCAAAGAAAATTACGGGTATGCGTATCTTCCGCAACGATGCGGGTAAAATGTCTTTGTCCGTAAGCGATGTGGGCGGTTCGATAATGCTTATATCAAACTTCACTCTTTGTGCAGATTGCTCTCACGGAAGGCGTCCGGAGTTTATTTCCGCCGCGCCTGCCGATAAAGCAAAGGAATATTATGAAAAACTTGCCGCCATCGTATCGGAGTCCGTTCCCACGGTGTGCGGAGTTTTCGGAGGAGATATGCGTATCAGTGCGGAAAACTTCGGTCCCGTTACTGTATACCTTGATACCGCTTCATTATGAGACTTACCATAAATAACACCACGGGCTTGCTTAATAATTATTATTTTCAGACTTTAAGCTTGCTGTATTTTCCCGGTGAAAAATTTCCCACAGGTGAGGACACAAGCCCCAACCGTGCGGAATATGTTTTGGAAGAGCGGGGCAGGGGCTTTTACGGAAAAGCAGTGCTTCACGCCGGAGAATATTCGGCAGAGGGCGAATTTTGTACCGACGGATACGAATTTTCCGTTCCCGTTCACAAGGAACTTGAAGCCCAGTGCGCCATCGGCAAAGCCTTTCTTCGGGCAGGTGAAAAGCTGTTTGGTTTTTCTCTTCCCTGGGGATATATTACAGGGCTGCGTCCCGTAAAACGGGCAAGATACTATCTTGACCGCGGATATGACGACGAGACTGTAGCAAACCTTTTTATAAAAGACCACAACATCTCTCCCGAAAAGACAGCCCTTTCCATCCGTACGGCGCATAACGAGATACGCATGCTCAAGGATGTTGAGAAAAAGACGGCGGGACTTTATATTTCCATCCCTTTTTGTCCCACAAGGTGCGCATATTGCTCCTTTGTTTCTTATTCGACACCCCGTCTTCTCAAAATGCTGCCCGATTATATTGAACTTTTGGTAAAGGATATAAAAGATACCGCATCTGTTATGAAGGAACTGGGTATTAAGGTATCGTCCATATATGTGGGCGGCGGCACCCCTTCCATCCTTTCTCCCGAGCAGACACGCCGCGTGCTTGGCACGGTTACCGATAATTTCGATCTATCGGGACTTCGTGAATTTACCTTTGAAGCCGGCAGACCGGATACTATCACGCCTGAAAAGCTTATAGCTGCCAAGGAAAGCGGCGCAAACCGTGTAAGCATAAACCCCCAGAGCCTTAACGAAAACGTGCTCCGCGCCATCGGCAGACAGCACAGCGTCAGCCAGTTTTTCGATGCTTACGAGACCGCCCGTAAAATAGGCTTTGATTGTATTAATACCGACCTTATCGCAGGTCTTCCCGAGGATACCTTCGATACCTTTGTTTCCAGCTTTGAAAAGGTGCTTTCTATGGGCTTTGAGAATATAACACTGCACACTTTAAGTATAAAGAACGCCGCCGCAATGCGGTTTGAAAAAGAAAACGTCTATGACCCGGTGGGTAATCTTGCGGTAAAATGCGTTCAGTATGTTTATGACAGAATGATCGAGCACGGCATGGAGCCTTATTATCTATACCGACAGAAAAACACCGTTGGTAACGCGGAAAATACCGGATATTCTATACCCGGCAAGGAAAATTTATATAACATACTTATGATGGAGGAACATTCCAGCGTGTTCGCTTGCGGTGCAGGCGCAATAACCAAGCTTGTTTCTCCCGATGAAGAGATTATCGACCGTATAGCACATCAGAAATATCCGTATGAATACTTAGCCGAGCCGAAGGGTATCGGCACCGACCGTATCAAGGAGTTTTATTTTGAGCATTTTAATGATTGAATCTCAGGAAAAAAGATATGAAGACAATATAGGCGAAGTTGTATCTGCAGTGCTTGAAAACCGTGAAAAACGATTAGTTCTTATTGCGGGGCCTTCCTGTGCCGGCAAGACTACCACCACCCGTAAAATAACCGAGGGAATTACCGCGGCGGGCAGAAAAGCCCTTTCTGTTTCCATTGACGATTTTTATCTCAATTACGCAGATACTCCCGTTCGCGAAGACGGAACAAAGGATCTTGAAACTATCCACAGTATTGATCTTGATTATCTTCACCTCTTCCTTACCGACCTTATGGCGGGAAAAACGGCATATCTGCCCAAGTACACCTTTGTTAACAAGCGCAGGGACGATAAATATACTCCCGTCAGCATTTCCGATGACGATGTTGTCATACTTGAGGGACTGCACGCCCTTAATCCACTTATATACAGCGGATATGTGGACGAAAAGAATCTTGTCCGTGTATATCTTTACGCCGAAAGTCATTTTGATAAAGACCCCCGCTTTTTGCGCAGAATGGTAAGAGATTACCACCATCGCGGTGCAGATGCAGACCTCACCTTTTCTATGTGGGGCGATGTTAAGGAAGGGGAAAGGCTGTATATAGATCCCTTTGTAAACTATGCGGATTTTAAGATAAACACTTATTTCACCTATGAGCGCGGCGTTCACGTGCTGGATGCACGGATGATACTTTCGCAGGTAAAAGAGGACAGCATTTATTATAAAAAGGCTTGCCGTATTCTCTCTTCTCTTGAGGACGAGGAGCCGATAGACCACTCTCTTGTACCAATGTCGTCCGTATTACGGGAATTTATGAAGGAACGTTATGAATAACAATGGAAAGGCGGCAAAAAGCTTCGTAGCTGAAGCCGCCATTGTATCTGTATCAAATTTTGCAGTCAAGCTTGTGGGGGTATTATTTAAGATACCCCTTGCAGATCAGCTTGGAGAATTTATGGGCGTGTTCAACGCCGCATATTCCATATACGCAATGCTGTTTATGATTTCCACCTCGGGACTTCCCGTTGCGGTCTCCCGTCTGGTGGCTGTTTCTGCGGAAAAGGGCAGGAGAAGAGAGGCGTCGGCAGTATTCCGTGCCTGCGCTTTTACCTTTGGCACCATCGGGCTTTTCTGCTCGCTTGCAATGTTTTTCGGCGCGGAGCTGATATGCAATATTACAGCCCATCCCGGCGCAGAAATGGCAATGCGGGTAATATCCCCCACGTTGTTTATTATATGTATAACCGCTTCCATACGCGGATATTTTCAGGGACTCCGCAACATGGTTCCCACCGCTGTTTCCAATTTTATCGAAGCGGTATTAAAGCTTATTCTCGGCTTGGGCGGCGCCGCCTTTGCAAGAGCAAGAGGCTGGTCGGGTCCCGTGCAGGCCGCCTTTGCGGTTTCAGGTATTTCTGTCGGCGTTATTGTGGGAACCGTTTTTCTCATTATCTGTTTTTACCGTCAGCGCGATACCGCTATACCGGATAACGACCGTACCGTTGCGCCCTATTCCGTGCTTGCGGGACGAGCTTTAAGAGTTGCAATTCCCGTTACTCTTGCAGGGTCGGCTTTGTATTTTTCCACCTTTTTTGATACGGTGGTCATCAACAACCGCCTTATTGCATCGGGCTTTGCCGAGGAAATGGCGGACAGGCTGTATACTGCATATACCACGCTGGCAATCTCTATTTCGGACCTGGTCCCTTCTACTTTGGTGTATCCTATTGCACTGAGTATTCTCCCCGCAATGACAGCATCTCTCACCGGAGGCAGAGTACGCGAAACTATGGGATACATACATTCCTCAATACGTATTTCCGGTATTATCGCAATTCCCAGCGCATTCGGTTTGGCGGTGCTTTCCCGTCCCGTTATTCAGACAATTTACTTCGGCGCCCTTTCCAAGGAAATAACCCTGCTTGACGGAAGTACCGTAATGCCTATTGATGTGGGAGCTATCTCTCTTTCCATGCTTTCCTTCGGAATTATTTTCCTGTCGTTAATGTCTACCACCAACGCACTTCTTCATTCCTACGGAAAGAATTTCCGTCCGGTGCTGTCTATCGGTGTGGGTATACTTTTCCTTGTGGTTTCCGAAACTGTTCTTGTGGGTATTCCCAAAATCGGTATTTACGGTGCGCCCATCGCTTCGCTTCTCTGCTATGCAGTTGCAACCGTACTTAATATGCAGGCGGTGCGCAAGGTATCGGGAATGAAGCTCAACCCCATAAAACTGTTTGGAAAGCCGGTGCTTTGCTCTGCGCTGTGCGCTTTGGCGGCCTTTGGCGGCTATTCCGTTGCAAAGCTGTTTGTTGAAGAAACTACCAGACTGGGTAATATCGTAATGTTTGTTTTCGGTGTTATTCCCGGCGTTATAGTATACGTTGTAACCATGCTTGCCTGCGGCGGAATTACAGCTACAGAGGTAAGACTGCTTCCTTTCGGAAACCGTCTGGCAGGATTTTTAATTAGAAGAGGCTTTCTTAAGGAGAGTAAAAAGAGATGAACGAAAAAGCATCAATTTACGTAAATAAAGAAAGATACACTTTTGAAGATCTTCGCGGTATTATGAAGATTCTCCGCGGCGAAGGCGGCTGCCCTTGGGACAGAGAGCAGACCCACGCAAGTATCCGCAGAGACCTTATAGAAGAGTGTTATGAGGTTGTGGAATCTATAGATAAAGACGATTCTGTGCTTATGTGCGAGGAATTGGGAGATTTGCTTTTGCAGGTTGCGTTCCATGCGGAGATAGGCGAGGAAGAAGGCAAGTTCACTATGGATGACGTAGCTGACGGAATATGCCGCAAGCTGGTATTGCGCCATCCCCACGTTTTTGGTGACGTAAATGCAGATACTTCCGAAAAAGTTCTTGAAAACTGGGATAAAATAAAAAAGGTTGAAAAACAGCGTACCACTCTGGCAGACGAAATGTACGCTGTTCCTTCAATGCTGCCCGCTCTTATGCGTGCAAACAAGGTGGGCAAAAAATCGGGTAAAGCCAATTTCGATTTTCCTACCGACGAAGAGGCTTTTGCCAAGGTTACCGAGGAACTGAACGAGCTGTACGAGGTTCATAAAAGCGGAGATAAGGAAAAAGTGTTTGACGAAATGGGAGATCTGCTCTTTTCCGTAGTAAACGTATCCCGTAAAGTAGGGGTAGAGCCGGAGGAAGCTCTTACCCGTGCAACCGAAAAATTCATGCGCCGTTTCGCCCTTCTTGAAAAGGAAGCGGAAAGTATGGGCGTGAAATTGGCGGATATGACTGCCGAGAAGGCGGATATCCTCTGGGAGCGTATAAAAAACCACGATTAAAAGTGGTTTTTTGCGAAAAAAGTCTAAAAATACTATTGAAATATTGGGAAAATAGTGTTATACTGTCTCAAGCGAAAGCAAAGTAATTTTGAAAGGAGTTCATTTTATGAACAAGATCACATTGGCAGATGTAGCAGCAAACGCTGCTGGTATTAAGAAGAAGGATGCAGAAGTAGCTGTTAACGCAATTTTCGCAGCAATGGCAAACGAGCTCGCAGCAGGCGGCAAGGTTCAGATCGCAGGATTTGGCAACTTCAAGATGAAGGAAAGACTTGAGCGCGTTGGCAGAAACCCTAAGTCTCACGATCCTATCGTTATCCCCGCAGCAAAGGTTGTTAACTTCACCGCAGGCAAGCAGCTCAAAGAGCTTCTCAACAAGTAATTAATTTAAGTTAATGAGGTAAGAGGTCTTATGCGGCTGGATAAGTTTTTGAAGGTTTCGCGCATAATCAAGCGCAGAACAGTTGCTAACGAGGCGTGCGACAGCAGCTATGTGGCGGTGAACGGTCTTCCCGCTAAGGCCTCCTACAGTGTTAAGGTGGGAGATGTTATTACCGTTTCATTCGGTAACAGAACCACCTCGTTCCGTGTTCTCAGCCTTAACGAGCATACCACCAAAGCAGATGCAAGCTCGATGTACGAAATAACGGAATGATATTACTCTCCGCTTCATATATAAATAGTATGGAGCGTGAGCAAAAATGAACGAAAAGAAACACTCAGTAAGCGTGACTCAGCGTGATATTACGTTGGTTACCGCAGTAAACGATATTATCAGCTTTGACGATACTCAAATCAGCCTGTCCATTGGGGAGGATACAGTCCTTTCCGTAAGCGGTTCGGGTCTTACTCTACGCCGTCTTTCTCTTGAGACGGGGGAAGTTGATATTTCCGGCAGGATAGACGCAATAGTTTATCTTGAAAGCGGTGCAAAGCAAAAGAAGCGCCGCTTCTTCGGCTGATGGAGATTGATTACCGCGCACAGTTTATACTGGCGTTTATGTCGGTGCCGGCAGGTTTTCTGCTGGGCGCTGTGTACGATGTTTTAAGACTTGTGCGCATACCGTTTGGTAAGATCGGTGTCTTTTTTACCGATCTGCTTCAGGCATTTTTGTGCTTTTTCGCGGTGCAGATACTGCTGTTTAATTATTGGAGCGGCAAAATAAGACTGTACCCCTTTGTTATTTGTTTTGTAAGTCTTGTGGTATACAGACTTACGGTCGGCAGATTTTTAACTGTCGTCGCTTTGAGAATCAAAGCCTATATTTCACCGCGGCTTTCCTACCGTGTTGCCGCGGTAAAAGGATATTTTTACAAAAAACGGTTGCTTAAATACGCAATTAACGGATTCGGGATAAAACTCCCTCGGAGGAAAAGAAGTGGCAAAGAAAACACGTCCTAATATGGTAATGAAACTGGCATTCGTATGTGTGCTGGGTTTTCTTGTGTTCTCGGTCATAAACCTTCAGTTTGAGCTTAAAGAGCTTCGCGCCCTCAAAGAGGAAAAAGAAGCACAGATACAGAAAATTGAAGACGATATCGCCGAGCTTACCATAAGACTTAATACTCCTATATCCGATGAATATATAGAACGTGTCGCCCGCGAGCAGGGCTACCGTATGCCAAACGAAATTATATTTTATAACGATATTGCGGATTAAGAGGACAAAACAGTGGTTATTGATGAAATTGTAAAAGGTAAAGTTACCGGAATAACAAAATTCGGCGCTTTTGTGTCCGTTGAGGGAGGCAAAAGCGGTATGGTACATATTTCCGAGATAACCGATGGCTTTGTTAAGGATATCAACGACCATCTTCACATCGGCGACGAGGTGGAGGCAATGGTTGTAAGTATCGATGAGAACGGCAAGATAGGATTGTCTATCAAAAAGTGCTTAGCTTTAAGAGCGCGCACCGCACCTCCTCCCATGTTTGACGAGGGTGACACTCCTGCTGATACCGATTTCGAGAATATGATGAAACGGTTCAAGGCCGTAAGTAATGATAAACAAGCCGATATCAAACGCGGGTTTGAGTCCAAGCGCGGTACCGGCAAACGTGGCAGAAGATAAACACTTTATCCCGCAATATTTGCGGGATTTTTTGTTTGGTTGATATAGAGGTGGTAAAATGAAGGATAAAATAATATCGTTAATACCGTCAGAAAGCCTTAAGAAAGAGATACAGAGAAGCGGCTATGCCTTTTCGGATCAGGAACTTGCACGGATAATAATAGACTTTGCCCCCACGATCTATGACGAGGGCGTAATGCTCGAGGAGTTTTCTGCTTTTGTAAAAGACGTTTCCTTTTCCGAATATATCCGCCGTCTTGGTATTGAAAAACAGCAAAAAGATGCCTTTGAACGTGAGCCGGGTTGTGAGAGCAGATGCCTTAACGGAGAGATCTGCATCAACCATCTGGATGTAAAATACCCCGTTTTCGCAAGCAAAGGAGAGGTAATTTCATATTCCGACATAAGAGGTCGCACACGCATGGGCGTGGTGCTTTACGATTACGATACCGTGTGTGAGGATTATTGTATCGTTCCGCTGGACTCTTCTACCGTAAAAGGACATGTTTATGAAAACGAGTTTGCAGATCATGATCATATTTTCCCGCCTCATGCAGAAAAGGTGGATGTCAGTACCCTTGACCAAAAAGTGCTTGACGATATAAAGGCTTTTATGGAGTTTTGGAATTCATTATAGTGAATATTGTTGTTTTGTGTATTTTTTGCACATTTATTACCACTATATATAGGTAATTTCTTGACAAAACAGACAACGTATGGTATAATATGGCTGTAAGGAAAAGTAAATACTTGAAAGGAGCATTTGACAATGAAAGTTAAGATCAATGCCAAGAAGTTTACTGTCGATGACAGAACCCGCGAGTATATAAATAAAAAGCTCGCCAAGCTCGACAAGTTCTTTCCTACGGACACGGAGGCGACAGTCTCACTCTTCGGCAGGCGCGGTGAGGAGCGCGTAGAACTCACCATCCAGAAAAGCGGCACCATCTTCCGCGCAGAGGTTGCTGATAATGAGTATGAATCCGCTTTGATAAAAGCGGTAGATATAATCGAGCGCCAGATACGCAAAAACCGCACCCGTCTTGAAAAGAAAATACATCTTCCTAAAGAGACATTTGCGGATATAGATGTTTCTGCCGATACAGAGGACGAGATTAGCGTAACCAAGGTTAAGAAGTTCGAGATAGTTCCTATGACAGTTGAAGAAGCTATCCTTCAGATGAACCTGCTCTCTCATGAGTTTTATCTGTTCAGAAATGCAGAAAGCGGTGTGCTTAACGTAGTCTATAAGCGCAAGGAAAACGATTACGGCGTTATTGAGCCTATCGAGTAGTATTTCCGTCAAATGAAATATATCGGCTCCTGTGCCTTTCGGTACAGGAGCCTTAATGTGTAAAAATATTTTTGGAGTTTTGTTTTATGCTTTTAACTGCAACTTGCCTTTTCGGACTTGAAAAGCTGGTAGGGGAGGAGATAGATTCCCTGGGCTATAAACGTGTTGAGACTATTGACGGCAGAGTCACCTTTGAGGCACCGCCGTCTGCAGTTGCCGTTTGCAATATCAATTTCCGCTTCGCGGAAAGATTGTATATAAACATGGGGTCATTTCCCGCCAATACCTTTGAGCAGCTTTTTCAGGGTGTAAAAAGTATTCCGTGGGAGGAATATATCGGCGAATACGATGCTTTCCCCGTAAAGGGCCACAGTATAAAGAGCAAGCTGTTCTCCATACCAGATTGCCAGAAGATAATTAAAAAATCGGTAGTCACCCGTCTTGAAGGCGTTTACGGAAGAAAAGTGTTTCCCGAAATCGGCGTTACTTATAAAATAGAGTTTTTTATTCTTAACGATAAGGCAACTTTAATGATAGACACCTCAGGTGAGGGACTCCATAAACGCGGATACCGTACCGAGGCAAATCTCGCTCCCATTCGTGAGACTCTTGCCGCCGCAATGGTAGCACTGTCCCGTCCCAGAGACGAGGTCATCTTGGTGGACCCTTGCTGCGGCTCCGGAACAATTCCTATAGAAGCGGCACTTATGGATATGAACGTAGCCCCGGGTATTAACCGTTCCTTTGCGGCGGAAAGCTTTCCTGCTTTTCCTGCCGGAATGTGGAGCGAGGCGAGGGAAGCGGCAAGAAGCAAGGAACGCACTCCCGTGCGAAAGGTTTTCGGATTTGATATTGATGACGAGGCGCTGAATATTGCCCGTAACAATGCACACCGTGCCGGGTGCGAGCATATAGTGTTTGAGAGGAAGGATGCGCGTAGGTTTGAGTCTCCCATCCCCGAGGCTCGCGGAACCATTGTCTGCAACCCTCCTTATGGCGAACGTCTGATGGATAAGGAAAGCGCGTATAAGCTTTACCGCGATATGGGTAATGCTTTCGGACATTCCGTTCCCAATTGGCAGTTGTATATCATCAGCTCGGATACGGATTTCCAAAAGCACTTCGGCCGTCGGGCAGATAAAGCACGAAAAATGTACAATGGTATGATAAAATGTGAACTTTTTCAGTTTTTTCGCAAAACCCTTGACAAACCGAAGGGCAAGTGATAATATACGTTTTGGAAAATTTTACTTAATGTTCAGGAGGAAATATAATGAAGCTTAAGCCTTTATCCGACAGAGTTGTTATCAAAATGTGCGAAGCGGAAGAGACTACCAAAAGCGGTATCATTCTTACCGGCGCCGCTAAAGAAAAGCCTTCTATCGCGGAGGTTATAGAAGTAGGCCCCGGCGCTCGTGACGATAACGGCGCTCTCATCCCTATGGAGGTTTCTGTAGGCGATAAGGTTATAACCAGCAAGTATTCCGGCACCGAAATAAAGTTTGAGGGTGAGGAATATATAGTAGTAAGACAGGGCGATATCCTCGCTGTTGTCGAGTAAGGAGGAACACATTATGGCAAAGGAACTTCTTCACGGTATCGAAGCAAGAGAAGCCCTGCTTCGCGGTATAGATATTCTTGCGGATACTGTTAAAATAACTCTCGGCCCCAAGGGCAGAAACGTAGTGCTTGATAAAAAGTACGGTTCTCCCCTTATCACTAACGACGGTGTTACCATCGCAAAAGAAATCCAGCTCGAAAACTCTTTTGAGAATATGGGCGCATCTCTTGTCAGAGAGGTTGCTACCAAGACTAACGATGCGGCAGGCGACGGCACTACCACCGCAACTCTGCTTGCACAGGCTTTCGTACGCGAAGGTATGAAGAATATCGCTGCAGGCGCAAACCCCATGGTTGTAAGAAAGGGTATCGCAAAGGCAGTTGACGCCGCAGTTGCTTCTCTTGAGGCTTCCGCAAAGGCAGTTAACGGTACCGACGACATCGCACGTGTCGGCACTATCTCTGCAGGCGATGAGCATATCGGCAGACTTATTGCAGACGCTATGGAAAAGGTTACCGCAGACGGCGTTATCACCGTTGAGGAATCCAAGACTGCAGAGACCTACTGCGAAGTAGTTGAAGCTATGCAGTTTGACCGCGGCTATATCACTCCTTATATGGTTACCGATACCGATAAGATGGAAGCTGTTATCGACGACGCACTTATTCTTATTACCGATAAAAAGATTTCCAACGTTCAGGAAATCCTTCCTCTTCTTGAGCAGATAGTTCAGGCAGGCAAAAAACTTGTTATCGTTGCAGAGGACGTAGAGGGCGAAGCACTTTCCACCCTTATAGTTAACAAGCTCCGTGGCACATTTACCTGCGTTGCAGTTAAAGCTCCCGGCTTTGGCGACAGACGTAAGGATATGCTCAAGGATATCGCAATTCTCACCGGCGGTGAGGTTATCTCTTCCGAGCTTGGCTACGAGCTTAAGGAAGCAGGCGTTCACATGCTTGGCCGTGCAAGACAGGTTAAGATCAGCAAAGAAAACACCATTATCGTTGGCGGCGCAGGTGATGTAAGCGCTATTAAGTCCCGTATCGGTCAGATTAAGGCTGCTATCGAGGTTTCTACCAGCGAGTTTGATAAAGAAAAGCTTCACGAGCGTCTCGCAAAGCTTTCCGGCGGCGTTGCAGTTATCAAGGTTGGTGCCGCAACCGAAACCGAAATGAAGGAAATGAAGCTCCGTATTGAGGACGCGCTTAACGCTACCAAGGCGGCTGTTGAAGAGGGTATCGTTCCCGGCGGCGGCGTTGCGCTTATCGATTGTATCCCCGCAGTACAGAAATTGGTTGACGAATCCGAGGGCGATGAGAAGACCGGCGCACGCATCGTTCTCCGCGCACTTGAAGAGCCTGTTCGCCAGATCGCGGCAAACGCAGGCTTCGAAGGAAGCGTTGTTGTTGAACGTGTTAAGAGCGAAAAGCCCGGTGTTGGCTTCGACGCTTATAACGAGGTATACTGCGATATGGTTGCAAACGGTATCGTAGACCCCACCAAGGTTACCAGAAGTGCACTTCAGAATGCGGCTTCCGTAGCTTCTATGGTTCTCACTACCGAAGCTCTCGTAACCGATAAAAAAGACCCCGCCGCAGAAGCAGCTGCAAACGCAGCAATGGCAGGCGGCATGGGCGGCGGAATGTATTAATATTTATGCGAACAAAAAACGGGCAGTTGTTAAAACTGTCCGTTTTTTAATGTTTTTGTTAATAACGCCTATTAATAATACATAATCTCGTCAATAAGATCCATGATTCCGAAGCCGAGCACTGCGCCTAATACAAAAAGTAAAATCACAGAAAGAATGGAAGCAACTATTCCGACTATGTACCAAAGCATAATGGCACGAGAAAAATGTCTTGTGCTTAATTTTTTGGCAGTAAAGTTGAATACAATACTGCAAATAAAACCGACAACGGGAAGAGAAAATAAAAGGGTAAGCCAAAAGAAAGCTGAAGTTTTTGTAACGCCGTACCTTCCGGTAGGTTCTGTTTGTGTTTGTGCTTTTACAACAGTTTGCGCGGGCGAATTATTTTCGTCGGGCTTGGGAGCAACAGGAGTGGTCGTTTCAACTATAGTTTCGGTGGTAGCTTGAGCACCCAAAACCTTTACTCCGCATTCCTTGCAGGAAACTGCATTCTGCTCAAGAGGGGCTCCGCAGTAAGTACAAAATTTTGCCATATTCAAAACTCCTTTTTATAAGTTTGTTTCATTATAATATAAATAAGCGAGAAAATAAATACCAAAATGTAAATTCGTTTGAAATATTTAATATTTTCTTCGCATATAATTCCTAAAGCGAAGGGAGAATACTGATATGGGAAAAGTTTTTTATATCCGCTTTCGAAAAAAGACCGATGGCGTTTTTATGCTTTTCGTGGGAATACTGGTAATTGCGACAGTGGCGTGTATCATCTTCGGCGGCAGCGAGTCGGAAAGCGTTTTTGCAGAACGTACTCCTGCAATCAAAGGCGTGGCAACAGACGAAAATGTATATGCCGTAACGGTAATAATAGATTCACAAAATAAAAACGATATCCGTTTGGTTTTGGAAGCCTGCGATGGTTACGAAATAAACGCCACCTGCTTTATGGATGTAGCTTGGATAGTGGCTAATAAGGATTACGCTTCGGAAATTTGCGAAAAATACATCCCGGGCATGCTGGTCAGCGCGGATTTTTCAAATGCCTCGCGGGCAGATATAATGTCATATATCGCAGTCATGAACGATAAATATATGTCACTTACGGGTACATATCCTAAATATGTGAGATATGACGGGAAAAACGAAGGTCAGCTTTCCTCCGTGCTTGCCGCATACGGGCAATATTACATATCGGCGGAAACCGTAATTACGGACACATCGGTTCAAATCCGTGCAGGCGGAATAACAGAGATACTGCCGGAGGGGGACGAAACTGTGTATGCTCTTGCGAAGAGCGTGGCAACGGCGGTGGCAAATTCACTGGAAGCGGTTTCGTTACCGGATATGTTATATCCATCGGGAAGCGAGGTCAACGCAAATGGATATCAGTACGAGTGATTGCCTTGCAATAGGTTTTTCGAATGAGTTTCTAAATACCATCCGTTTCAAAACAGATGTGTTTCCTTTGAAGGATGAATACAATATTCTTCTCATAGGTGAAGACGGCACCGTTGAGCGCGGTGTGCGAAAAGCAGAAACGGTAATTTGTCCCGGTAAAATAAACCTTCCTTTTGCAATCGGGTGTAATCGGGTCATAACCTGCGGAATGCGCCAAAGCGATACATTGTCGTTTTCTTGCATAGACGGTGACCGCGCAGTTCTGTCCTTAACGCGCACGGTGGGAAAAGCGTTTCCCGGCGAAGTGGGAGTAAGATACAGGAAAGAACTTACGCTTTACGAGAATCTTGTTTATCACGCACTGCGTCTTATAAATATAAGGTAAAAAATACCTTGTGTATTTGTGGAGAAAAAGTGAAGAATATATTACGAGGAAACACCTCAGTGTAAAGAAAAATTAAGTAAAACAAATCAAAAGGAGAAATATTATGTCCAACAAGAATCTTGTTCCCGAAGCAAAGGAAGGTCTCAACCGTTTTAAGATGGAAGCAGCCAGCGAAGTAGGCGTTAACCTCAAGCAGGGCTACAACGGCGATCTTACTGCAAAGCAGGCAGGCAGCATCGGCGGCCAGATGGTTAAGAAAATGGTAGAAAACTACGAAAACAGCATCAAGTCCGGTAACTAAAAGAGAAATAATTAAGATATAATCAGTCTTTTTTGAATATCGCCGCTGCCTTTGGACAGCGGCGATAAAATTTTTTTATTTTTTTTGAAAAAAGGTGTTGACAAAGGGAGAAGTATGTGGTAGAATAGCAAAGCTGTCCGCGAGGGAGACTGAGCGGGGAGCAAGAACGGACATTGAAAATCGAACAACAACGAAGAAGAAATGTACAAAGAAAAGTATGTGAA
>JAZSIT010000007.1:0-6447 GCA_045533895.1 Eubacteriales bacterium | reverse complement strand
AAGGAATACTAATGGATAAAAACTTACAACAAAACAAAATGGGCGTTCAGCCCGTAGGCAAGCTCCTTTTCGGAATGGCTGTGCCTATAATGCTGTCAATGCTTGTCCAGGCGTTTTACAACATTGTTGACAGTATGTTCGTTTCCCAGATAAGCGAAACGGGCAACGAGCTTACCGCTCTTACGCTGGCGTTCCCCCTGCAAAGCTTAATGATAGCTTTCGGCGGCGGAACAATGCTGGGTATGAACACGCTTATATCAAAATCTCTGGGCAGAGGGGACAGAGACAGTGCCGACCGCGCCGCGGGAACGGGACTTGTTCTCACCTTTATAACCGCCGCAGTCTTTGCTTTGGTGGGCTTATTTTTGTCCCGCCCCTTCTTTGAATTCCAGACAGAAATAAAAGAAATTGCGGATTTCGGCGTAACCTACACTTCAATTTGCCTTGTGGGAAGTATAGGAATTTTTTGCCAGTTTTGCTTTGAGCGTATGCTCCAGAGCACGGGCAGAACAATGCTTTCTACCATAACCCAGTTTACGGGCGCGGTAATCAATATTATTTTTGACCCGATACTCATTTTCGGTATCGACGGTTTTATTCCCGCCATGGGAGTTACCGGTGCGGCAGTCGCCACCGTTTTGGGACAAATGGTCGCCGCCGTTATGGGACTTATCTTTAATCTAAAGTTTAATCCCGATGTCCGTCTGCGCCTTAAAAACCTTCGGTTGCATCTTGCCACTGCGGCGGAAATATATAAAATCGGTCTTCCTTCCATAATAATGCAATCGGTTGGCTCGCTCACCACCTTCACCCTTAATAACATTCTTATTTTGAAATTTACCGAAGCCGCCGCCACCGTATACGGCATATACTTTAAGCTTCAAAGCTTTATCTTTATGCCCGTTTTCGGTCTTAACAACGGTATGGTTCCCATCATATCCTATAACTACGGCGCGAAAAAGCCCGATAGAGTCAAGAAGACCATCAAAATATCCATACTTACCGCCGTTGCTATTATGACGGCGGGATATATCGTCTTCCTTTCCGTGCCGGAATTGCTTTTGGGTATATTCAACCCCACCGCCGATATGGTGGATATGGGCAAGGCGTGTCTGCGCCTTATAGGTCTGTCATTTATTCCCGCAGGCTTTTGCATAATCACCATAAGCGTTACCCAAGCTATCGGCAACCCCTTTTTCTCGCTCATTACCTCCGCCTGCCGTCAGCTTGTGGTCCTTCTCCCCGTGGCATTTTTAATGTCGTTGACCGGAAAACTTTGGGCGGTATGGCTGGCGTTCCCCTTTGCAGAGGTGGTATCTCTTATTCTCAGCGTGGTATTTTTGTCAATGACCATGCGCAAAGCCACCCGCGAAATGACGGAATAAAAACTCTTTTTTCTCACGGGAGGATAAAACGTGATAAAACTTACAGTAATTATTTTGGCGGCAGTAGGCGGTATATACGGCGTTGTCCTTAATATCCTTCAGCACCGCTCTGCCAACAACCCCACTCCCCAAAGCGTGTCTGACGTGTTTGACGCCGAGACTTATGCAAAATGGAAGCGTTACAGCGCGGTAAATTCTGTAACAGATATAGTTTTTTCGGTTCTCACCTGCATTTGCACCCTTGTACTTTTGGGCACGGACGCATATTCCGCCTTTGCTTTGCTCTTTCCGTCCGGCGCTATTATGCAGTTTCTTTCGGTCGTTATTGTGGAAACTGCGGTGGGAACGGTGTTCGGAATCGTCCGCAGTTATATAAAGACAATGGTTATCGAGGAAAAATACGGCTTTAACCGCTCTACCATGAAGACATATATCTTCGACCGTATCCGCGGGGTTATTTTTGAGTTTGTGCTTTCCTTCTGTTTGGTATATCTGCTTTACATCATACACAGCCGTATGGGGGATTGGATGATACTTCTCTTTACCGTCCTTCTTTTTGTAATAATGCTGGTTACTTCCTTTTTGTATCCCGTGTTCAGCCGTATCGGAAACAAGTTCACCCCTCTTGAGGACGGAGAATTAAAAGACCGTCTTATGGAGCTTCTCACAAAGCACGGCTACAAGGTAAAGGCTATTGAGGTTATGGACGCATCCCGCCGTACCACAAAGCTCAACGCATATTTCACAGGCTACGGCAAAATGAAGACCATAGTGCTTTTCGATAACCTTATAAACGCCATGACACCGGACGAGATTTGTGCCGTTTTTGCCCACGAATTGGGCCACGGTCTTCACAAGGATGTGCTCAAGCGGCAGATGCTTAACATAGGTAATCTTTTAATAATGTCGTTAGTGGTCTGGCTTGCGGTAAGAGAGCCTGCACTGCATACTGCTTTTGGCTTCGGGGGCGTAAATTACGGCTTCGGTTACGTTCTTGCAGGCATCGGTCTGGGACTCATTCAGCCCATAACGGGTATGATAATGAACGCATACAGCCGCAAAGCCGAATACCGCGCAGATAAGCAAGCGGTTAAAGAAGGCTACGGCGACGCTATGGTCACCGCACTCAAAAAGCTGGCAAAGGAAAACTTCGCCCACCTCGCACCGTCAAAAATAAACGTGGTGTTGGAGTATAGCCATCCTCCCCTCAGCGACAGAATAGACCATATCCATTCCGCACAGAAATAACCACAATATTTTGATAATGTAGGGGAGGGGTCTAACGCTTTGCGTTCCCCTCCCGTAATTTGTTTGCACGAAAACACACGTCTGTAAAAATGCAATTAAAACGGGAGGGGAAGACCCCTCCCCTGCAGTGTAGCCAAAAGGTATCGATAACGTAGGGACCGGCGTCCCCGACGGTCCGTAAAATGTTTGCACTACACTAATGTCTGTTCACCTACAAAAACAAAAAGGCAGGAAAATTTCCTGCCTTTTAATATTTATGGTATGTTTTTTTCGGGGTCCCCAAAAATCCGAAGGATTTTAGGGGTATGTTTTTTTTCGGGGTCCCCAAAAATCCGAAGGATTTTAGGGGTATGTTTTTTTTCGGGGTGCTCTTTTTTTATTCCATTAAGCCTTCAACTGTGTTTTCCATATCTGCCTGTGCTCTGTTTGCAACAGATTCAAATCTGGAAACGAAGTTGGAATCGGTATAATAGAAGGCGCTTGTTACGTTGCCCCAACCGTAGATGTTTGCAAGGTCAAATACGCGGGAATCGAAGATTATATCAAGCATTCTGCCGGATTCATCATCGCGGGAAGCCTGCAGCTTAAGGGTACGGTCATAGTATTCGGGTGTAACCTTATTCTTGCTCATTGCCGCCAGCGCTTCGATAACCAGACCCAGATCCTCGGGATCCAGCACGTTGCTGGGAATAGACAGCGCAGAGGTCTTGGAAGGAGATACGGAGTGATAATATCTATCCTGATCCGCGTTCATCTTGGGGATAGGAAGCATACCGAAATCGTCTTCCATAGAACGGAATCCGGTCAGGTTCATAAGACCGCCCATATAGAACAGCTCTCTGCCGTCGGTAAAGGCCTTAATAATGGTTTCTTCCCAAACGTTGCCATAGCCGCGGTTGTTAAATCTGCCGTCGTTGGCGATCATAACAGTTTCGGTATCGCTGTAGAAATCGGATATCGCGCCAAGTGCATCGTACATACCTTCGGTCTGGAAGGTGAGGTAAGGCATATCGTCGTTATCCTTTGCGGCGATACGCTGACCGCCTGCCAGCGCGTGAACGTATACGTTGTAAAGCTCGGTGCCCAGCGCCCATGTGTCAAATTCATCAAGGGAGCCGTCGCCGTTGCTGTCGTATGTAAAGCCTTTGCATATAGAAACAAAGTTATCAAAGTTCCACTCGTCTTCATCTACCATTTCGTAGAAATTAACTTCCGGCATCTTTTCTGCCGCCAGACGCTTGTTAAAGAATATTATCCAAGTGCCGTCGTTATCCTGTGTGTTAATATCGCCCATAGCAACAAACAGCTTGCCGTCCAGAGACAGGTCGTTAACTGCCATCTGGTCCCACCAAGGATTGGTAAGGTCAATGGTTTCAATATCGTTGAGGTTAAGATATACTCCGTCCAGCCACTGGGACGCGGTGGCGTTTACGTTTTCAAACAAGATATCATAAGCGCCCTCACCCGTAAGACCGGATGCTATCTGGGAAGTGATAACACTGGTCTGGGAGCCGGGTGCGATCTTACCGGTAATAGTGCAGTTATATCTTTCTTCAATAAGTCTTCTTACTTCTGCTTTCGCAACGTCTACTGCAGACGCAGTGTCCTCGGAATATTCTTCTCTCTGAATAATCTCGCCGCCGAAGCCCATAATACTTCCGCTTCCCTGTGCGTTATAGTCCTGACACAGCACTCGTATTACTCTGCCGTTCAGGTTTCTTATCTCAAGGTCTTCGCCGTATATAACGTTTTCGGGCTCTTTGCTTGTGTCGTCTGTTTTGCTCACTTCCGGCTCGGTGGTGTTGCACGCCGCCAAAACGCCGCAAAGCATAAGGGCAACCATCAGGATAGCCAACAGTCTCTTCATATCAGTTCTCCTTTTTTTGTTTTTGTATAATTATACTACCATAAAACCGTTTTCCTGTCAATAAAAACAACAGCCTTGCATAAAAAACACTCCCCAAGAAGCTTTTCTCGGGGAGATTGCTTTTTCTTTCCTTATATTATACAACAGCGTTTTCTATATTTTTAAGGTTTTGCGCAATATCGCCCTTGAACACGGCACTGCCTGCAACCAGAAGTCTTGCGCCTGCTTTAACAGCGACGGGAGCGGTCACAGGGTCGATACCGCCGTCAACAGAAAGCAGTATATCCTTTCCGCTTTGGTCAATAGCCTTGCGGAGCAGTTCTAATTTGGGCATCATATCCGCCATAAACTTTTGTCCGCCAAAGCCCGGTTCAACTGTCATGACTAAAAACATATCCGCGTGGGGAATAAGGGGAATCAGTACCTCTGCAGGGGTGCCGGGCTTTACGGATACGCCTGCCTTAACTCCCTTTGCCCGTATCATATCCAAAACTGCGGCAGGGTCCTCGGTAGCCTCGTAGTGGATAGTTATGTAGTCCGAGCCCGCGTTAACAAAATCGTCAATATACCTTTCGGGCTTGGTTATCATCAAATGCGTATCAAAAATCATCTTGCTGTGAGGGCGGAGCGCCTTTATCACAACCTGGCCGAAGGAAATGTTGGGCACGAAGATACCGTCCATAACGTCCAGATGCAGATACTTAACCCCGTTTTCTTCCAATATATTAAATTGCTTTGCCGCATTGCCGAAATCCGCCGACAGCGCGGAAGGCGCGATATATACTTTTTCCATACCCGTTTCCTTTCTCCTTTTTGCAGGACGAAACATATCATATAATATAATAAAGTGTCGGCGCACGGGAAAGAGAGTGTAAAACAAAGGAGCCGACCGTTTGTGTCCCGTCCGCCGCGCTTCCTATATATAATATAATACAGCGGGGCGCGTTTGTCAATAAACTTTCTTTTCAGAACAAGGCGCCCCAATTAAATTTTTCCCGGGCGGCGATTTCCTCGCAGGCAGATAACGCCATCTCCTTGGCGCCCTCGTCTCCTGCGGCGAGAGCAGCCAATCCCTCGTGAAGTGCGCGCAACACGTCGCCGTTTACCGTAAGTGCAATATATTCCTTTTTTGCCTTAAAGTTGTCAAGGGCGGCTTGGTATTCCCCCGCTTGTATCAGCGCGGCGGTGTTATCAATAAATCTGTCAATGGCAATTGCGGATACGGCGGTGCATATCATCAGCACGCCGATAGCGCAAAATGCAAATATAACATTCTTCATTCCTTTTCCTCCCAGGGTATAACGCTCATATCGCCGCTTTGCTCCAAGGTCACCGTTTTAACCTTGTCCATGTTTTCAAATCCGTTTAGCCTTGCCTGCGCCAAGACTTCTTCCTCCGCCACCCGCGCGCTCTCCATATTCTTTCGTATAAACTTCCCGTTTTCCACCAGTACAATGGGCTTGCCGTCCAGCACGCGGCGAATATTTTTGTTCCTGCGTGAAAGGAACGCGGTTATTACTTCTGCGCTGGCAACAATCATCAAGGGCATCACTCCGTAGGCGAGGGGGATGTCGGGGTCGGTCATAGGAATGGCGGCAAGCTCGCTTATGAGAAGTGCCGCAACAAATTCTCCTGCCTGTAATTGACCGATTTGTCTTTTTCCCATCAGCCGCACCGAAAAAAGTAAAATCGCATATAACAAAATTGTGCGAAATAGTATTGTCAACATATACATCACCACCATATATTGTGGATTAAATCGGTATTTTTATACCTTCAAAAAAAATTAAAAAAAATATAAAAAAATTTGAAAAAAGGTGTTGACAAAGGGAGAAGTATGTGGTAGAATAGCAAAGCTGTCCGCGAGGGAGACTGAGCGGGGAGCAAGAACGGACATTGAAAATCGAACAACAACGAAGAAGAAATGTACAAAGAAAAGTATGTGAA
>JAZSIT010000155.1:0-12528 GCA_045533895.1 Eubacteriales bacterium | reverse complement strand
CAGCAAGAACAAACAGAAACATCACAGACAGATACACAAAGTAAGGGGTCAGCCCCAACCGATAATGAAAGGAGCACTGATGCCAATGTAGAAACATCAAAACCTGTCAGCACAGAAACCGCACCTCAAAAAACGGAAAGCACGCCTCAAACAGATAACAAGGAGCCGGCGCAATCCGTAACTTCTTCAAAACCGTCAAGCACAACATCAACTGTACCTGATATAACCGATAAGAAGCCCGAAACTACTGAAAGTACGGAGACAACCAAAACGTCCCCCGAACCGGAAGAAGTCAAAGCTTCTGCAGATGATGTAAAGAAAATCGCTGAGAAGATGGTGGTGTATATCAATGAGTACCGAGCAGAACAAGGTGTTCAGTCTGCCAAGGTACTTTCTGGACTGACTCAATATGCAGAATATCGCAGTAAACAGCTTGTATCAAACTTTGCACATGACGTTCATGATGAGCGTGAAGCCGCAACGCAGCTGAAATACGGAGAATATGTAGATCCCTCCCTTTATGGAATGACCGGAGAGCCGTATTACACAGCAAATGCTCGTGAGGCAATCGCAAAAACTGATTTTGGTGGAACGATTGATGCTGTGGCGAAACGCCTTGCTCGTTTAGCCCGTAACAGCTCGTCCCATTGGAGTTATGTCGGCGGTGCAGAATACGGATACATAGCAATAGGTGTCACATACCATAACGGCGTGTGGTATTGCGATATTGCAATGTCAAGCACGAACACATACAATTAAATAACTTAAAATCTGTCAGACATAAGCTCTGCTGCCTTTTTGGGTGGCAGGGCTTTTTTGTTTTTCAGAGCAAAAACAATTGAAAGGAAACGACTACTATGACTAAAAACAGAAAACGATTTTTATCCGCTTTTCTTGCGGTAGTAATGCTCTTGTCGATGGTTCCGTTTTCCGCAATGGCGGCTCCTGCATCAGATCTGCCCGACAATATGGTAGATAGCCCGATTCTTCGTGCTCTTGAATACACGGGCTATGATGTGCAGGCGCAAAAAGATAACGGAACGCTTTACCAAAGCGGAAGCTACGGTTCCCGTTGTCCCGAAAGCATTCGTTCAAACATTCATTACGGAACGAATATGTCTGGTAAAGAAACTGTTGCGGATAGTTCAACCGTTACAGGCCGTGCACCTGATATTGCAAAGTTTGAGAAAAACGGACTTTGCTGTGCGGCTTTTGTAACCTACTACGTGTGCAACTATCTTCCCAATATTGAAGGTGCCGACACTCAGTTCATTCTTGATGCTATCAATGCAACGGGTATGAACTCTCAGGCGGTTGTTACCTGGCAGACGGCTCTTAATAAGCTGGTAAAAGACGGTGAAATTGAGAAAATCGGCACATCATCTTCTAATGTAGACAGATCAAAACTTGCCCCCGGCGACCTTATTATCTTCGGTAATGATGAAAGTTCGCATACACATATTGCGGTCTATTCGGGCACTTATAAAGGTACTGACTTCCTCATTCATGTCGGTAACGACAGAGGACCTGAGATTATGCCTGTTGCTTGGATGAGCGATTCTTCTAATGGTAATAAAGCTTCTTATCCGAACGCTTATTACCATCTCCCCGAGGACATTATCCAAACAACCGGTAAGATTGAGGTTTACAAGAAGGATACCGATGGCAAGGCACTGGCGGGTGCAACCTTTGTTGCGACCTCTACTACCGATTCGTCCGTGCAGTATAAAATCGGTCCTACCGACAGTAAAGGTTATGCCTCTGTAGATAACGTAAAGTATGACACCTATAAAATTAAAGAAACGGTCTTTCCGACTAATTACAGAAGCTATGGCACAACCGAATGGACTGTAACTCTCAATGGAGATTCACCTAACGGCACCGTAACCGTTAATGCTGTAAATGAGCTTATCCCCGGCAACTGTCAAATCGTTAAAACATCGGAGGATGGTGTTGTTGACGGTATAGATTTTACTATTAAAGGTAACGGCGTAAATAAGACTGTTACCACTGCAAACGGCGGTAAAGTAACCGTTAAAGACCTCAAGCCCGGCACATACACCGTAACTGAGGAAACAATTGATTACTATGAGCCGCAAGAGGTTCGTTCTGTAACGGTTGTAAGCGGTCAGACTGCTACCGTCACCTTCAATAACGTATTAAAGCGCGGCGATCTGTCTGTGTCTAAAACTTCAGAAGACGGACTTGTAGAGGGCGTCCAGTTTAAGCTCTCCGGCACATCGCTTAGTGGCCATAAGGTTGAGCAGTTTGCTATTACCAATTCCAAGGGTATCGCAACCTTTGAGGATGTGCTTATCAGCGGACACGCATCCTATGTTCTTGAAGAGGTCAACACTGCCGCAAAATACATTGTGCCTGCGAATCAGAGTGCTGTAATCAAGTGGAACGAAGTGACCAACAATTACATGTATAACGAGTTAAAACGCGGCGATGTCCGTGTAACCAAAAACTCGGAAGATGGACTGGTTGAAGGCATCCGTTTCCGTCTCTACGGTACTTCTTTAAGCGGTGAAAAGGTAGATTTGTATGCTACCACCGACTATAGCGGTGTTGCAGTATTTAACGACGTTCTCATCGGTGAGAACTATGTTTTAGAAGAGGTAAACACACAGGTTAAATATGTGATTCCTGAACCTCAAAGTGCAGTTGTTGAGTGGGATAAAACCACTAACTATACTTTCAAAAATATTCTTAAAAAGTTCCGTGTAGATGTGTTTAAGGTTGATGGCAATATCTTCTGGGGTGACGATAACGATAGCGGTTTAGTGCCGGTATCTGTTATGTCCCTTAACGGCGAACTTCCCAAGAATTCGAATGATGTCGTAGATATGTATGGTTGGCCCTACGGTTTATCTCAAGGCGATGCAACTCTCGAAGGTGCGGTTTACGGATTGTATAACGGCTCTGAACTTGTTGCAACCTATACAACTGACAAAAACGGATATTTTATCACCGATTACTTTGTTTGCGGTAGTGAGTGGTATATTCAGGAAATTACGCCAAGTGAGGGATATTTGTTAGATCCGTACCCCTACTATCTTGATGTATCTGCTGGTAATTACAGTGTTGAACTGAATACCGAGTATCTGGATGTTTACGAAGAAAGAATTGACGGAAAGATCTCCATTATTAAGCACGCAGATGATGGCTCAACTCAAATCGAGAAGCCTGAGAAAAACGCTGTGTTTGAGATATATTTAAAGTCTGCCGGCTCTTATGAAAAAGCGGATGAAACCGAACGAGCAATTCTTGTAACTGATAAATACGGTTATGCAGAAACAGACTGGCTGCCTTATGGTGTCTATGTTGTTAAGCAAATTGAAGGTCTTGAAGGCAAGGAACTTATGCCTGCCTTTGAGGTCAATATTGATACTAACGAAGAAATCTATCGTTATCTCATAAACAACGCTACCTTTATGGCTGATATCGTTATCCAAAAAGCCGATGCAGAAACAGGAAAAATCATCCCTGCTGCGGGTGTTGGCTTTAAGGTTCGCAACAAGGATACCGGCGAATTTGTGGTGCAGCACATCAATTATCCCGAACAGATGGATATTGACGTTTATTACACCACTGCTGACGGCACTCTTATGATGCCTTACGCTTTACCGTATGGACAGTATGAAATCATCGAACAATGCACTGCTTACGGATATGTGCTTGATGGCACGCCCGTTCCCTTTGAGGTTGATGGCTCGACTGTTCTTGTGACAGTAACAAAGTCTAATATGCCACAAAAAGGCATTATCAACCTTACCAAAACGGGCGAAGTTTTCTTTACCGTTAGTGAAAAAGACGGAATGTATCAGCCTGTATATCAGATATCCGGCTTGGAGGGTGCCGTTTTCGGTGTGTTTGCTGATGAAGATATCTACACTCCCGATGGCACTCTGAGATACGAAAAGGATCAAAAGGTAGATACCATTACTACCGGTGCAGACGGTATTGCGACCACGAAGGAATTATATCTCGGTAAATATCGTTTGAAGGAAGAAAAAGCCGCCTACGGTATGGTGTTAAATGATGAGATTCTTTATGCAGAGCTTATCTATGCAGGTGAAGAAATTAGCGTAACCTCTACCGCTGTTTCGATGATTAACGAGCGTCAAAAGGTAATCCTTGACTTGCTCAAAACAATGGAGCAGGACGAAACCTTTAAGCTTGGTATGAATGATGAAATCAGCAAGGTTAAGTTCGGTCTTTACGCTGCAGAAACTCTTACTGCAAAAGATGGCAAGGAGATCCCGAAGGACGGACTTCTTGAAATCGTGACCTGCTCTAAGGACGGCAAAGCGGTATTTAATACCGATATTCCTGTTGGTTCTAAGCTGTACGTTAAGGAATATGCAACCGACAGCAATTATATCCTTTCCGATACCGTTTATGCGGTTGAGTTTGTATATGCAGGTCAGGATGTTGCCACCGTTGCTATTTCCGTAAATAACGGAACTGCTATTGATAACAAGATTATCCGAGGAGATATCGAAGGACTTAAAAAGGATGAGGACGGCAACGTTTTAGCAGGTGCTGTATTCGGTTTGTTCTGGGCTGATACCACAGAATTTACCGAAGAAACAGCTATTCTCACTTCTACCTCCGATGAAAACGGTGTGTTTGGCTTTGAGAACATTCCCGTTGGCAAATGGCTCATTAAAGAGTTGTCCTGCCCTGAACAGTTTGTCCTCTCCGATGAAGTATTCACGGCAGAAATAACAAAAGATGGACAGGTTATTGAAATCGAGGTAGTGAACGAATTTATTACCGGAAATATCGAGATAACAAAAACCGATGCAGATAATGGAAACAAACTTTCCGGCGCCGTGTTTGAGGTTTATGTCGATGTAGACGGAGATAAGAAGTTCAACGCAGAGATTGACACGCTTCACGGAACGCTTGGCGAAACTGAATCGGGTATTTATCTGCTTGAAGGATTACGCTTTGGCGGGTACTTCCTCTTTGAATCCGAGAGCCCTGAGTTCTTCCTGCCTAACGGCGAATATTACTACTTTGCTATCGTGGAAGACGGTGTAACTGTAACTGTAGAAACCGCTGAAGGCAAAGGCTTTGAAAATCAGCCGTTCAGAGGCAGCGTAACCGTTACTAAGACAGATTCCGAGAATGGTGATCTGCTTTCCGGTGCGGTATTTGAAGTCTATGCCGACGTCAACAACAACCAAGTGTTTGACAAGGATATAGATACTCTTGTTGGCAAGTTGAATGAAACTGAAAAAGGTAAATATCTGCTTGAAAAACTTCATTTCGGCGGCTATTTCCTTTATGAAGCTGAGGGTATAAAATTCTATCTTCGCAATACGGAATATCACTATTTCTCCATTGATGAAGATGGTGAGGTAATTGCGGTTGAAACCACTGAAGGCAAAGGTTTTGAGAATGTTCCGTATAAGGGCGCTATCAAGATTGTTAAAAAGGATGCCAAAAGCGGCGAACGTCTCTCCGGCGTTGAATTTGGGCTGTATAACACAGAAGGCAAGGAACTTGCTAAAGGTGTAACCGATGATAACGGCGAGATTATCTTTAACAATCTCCGTGCAGGCAAATATGAAGTACGCGAACTGACTGCAAAGGATGGTTATTACAAAGTCGAAGATACTTTCTCTGCAGAAATCACCGAAAACGAACAGGTAATCGTTTTTGAAGTGGATAACACCAAGATTCCTGAAACACCTCCTACCGACAGCCCTCAGACCGGGGATAACAGCAATATGGGACTTTGGTTTACCTTGCTTGTCCTCTCACTGTTGGCTCTCGTAGGACTTTGTATCTATAACCGCAAGGCAAGAAACTAATTTTAGAAAAGAGGTTTAGGTATGAAAAAATATTATCTTTCCCACATTGATTTTTCCGAAATTATCAATGTAACAGCCGATGAAAAGCAAATCAAAAGTGCCAGAGCCAGAATGACAGAGCTTGGGCTTTTGACCGAAAAAGGTAATCCTGCAACTGCGGCAATCGGGACAATGACGGTAAACGTTTCGAGATCCTTTTTTATGAAATTGGATAAGAAGATGCGCCGCCGTCCTGGTGGCACAGGTGCTACAAGGGATACCTTGCAAAAACTATGTGATCGAAAAGATTACTACGGCTTTTTCCTGTATATCGCTTTCTTATATGGCTTTTTGGAATGGCAGGTGCCCGAGAGAGTAATGCTTCTACCTGCCGTTCCCGATGCACTCAAATGCTATTGCAATGAGTTCATTTCTGCCTTTGGTAAATACCTGGATGGTGTTTCCGCTAAGGAAAGTAATGATACAGATGAGGATGGACTGTAAAAAGTACGAATAAGCAACAAATGTTGCACCTGAGACCGCAAGGGCAAGGCAACTTGCCCTTGCTTCAAGGGAGGCTTATATAATCCAAAGTGAATTAGGAGGCACTATATGAAAAAATGGCAAAAGATTCTGATTCTATCCGTAATGATGATGATGCTAATTTCAGCAACATCACTCACAGCATTTGCGGCGGGAGAAGATCTGTTTGAGGTTGCGGACAATATCATCCGTGACGTATATACCCATATTGCCGGAATTTCAACCGTTCTGGCAGCACTGATGTCTGCGATTGCTGTTGTCGGTGCAAAGATGTCGAATAATCAGCATAAGGTTGATCAAAGCTGGGACTGGCTTAAAAGAATATGGATAGCATGGGCGGTAATTAACGGTATTGGTGCATTCATCGCCTACGTTGTTCCGCTGTTTGACGGATACAATGTGCTGCCTTAACGCAGTACCTACTCCGAAAGGCAGGTGATGTCCTATTCTTGAAGGAATTTTACAAGGACTTATGCAATGGATATATGGTTTGTTTTTAGATCTTATGTCCTATTGCGCCAATGCGTTGCTCGGTATTATGAGCACAGATTTAACGTTCTTTGAGGATAGCGTACCTATCGTTGTTGACCTTTACGGTATTTTTGTTGCTGTCGGCTGGGGCTTACTCATAGGTAACTGTGCGTTTCAGTGCATGAAGGCTATGTTTGCTGGGTTCGGCTTTGAAACTGAATCACCGGCAATACTGCTGCTTAGAACATTCCTATTTGGCTTTCTCCTTATCTTTTCGGGAGATATATGTGAAATTGGGTTGTCTATAGGCAAAAGAGTAATTGATTTGCTTGGAATTCCTGGCAATATCACTCTTACAATGCCGAGCGACAGTATGTTTTCAGGACTTGGAGCTTCGTGGCTACTTGTTATCATAATCGGCTTTATTCTCGGTTTTCAGCTTTTAAAACTGTTCTTTGAAATTGCAGAAAGATATGTTGTTGTGGCTATTCTTACCTTGCTTATGCCCGTAGGACTTGCTATGGGTGGAAGTAAATCCACAAAGGATATTTGTACGAGTTATATCCGTACATACGCTTCTATGGTAGTAATGATGGTAATGAATGTGCTGTTCTTAAAACTAATACTTTCAGCACTTGCAACAATGCCGTCAGGTGCCCTTGTATTGCCTTGGTGTCTGCTTGTTGTGGGTATTGCGAAAACAGCAAGAAAAGCCGATCAGCTCATTTCCAAAATCGGACTTAATCCTGCGGTTACGGGAGATCCCCTCGGTACCGGCAGAGGTCTTATGATGGCGGCAATGGCAGCAAGAACCATTATGTCCGTTTCCGGTAAAGGCGGCGGTGCGAAAGGCGGCGCAGGTAAAACCGGCGGCAGTTCGCAAAGCAGTTCTACCTCACATTACAGCAATAACAGAGGCGGTAATGTCCGTAATGCTACAGGTGGCACGAATGTCGGCGGTAACAACGTGGGTGGCACAAATGTCGGTGGAAATAATATGGCTGCAGGTGCGGCTTACGGTGCAACAACCGAGAGCAGTGCAAATACTCAAAGAAATAACCAGAGCAGTAATATGGGCGGCAGCAGAACAACTGCTAATACTCAATCTGCATCTACTGTTCGATTCGGTGCAAACAGCTACGGTGGCGCTACTAACAGTGCTAATGCCAACTCCGGCAGAACACAGTTTAACAGTTCGGGACAATCTCAAGTCAACACTAACCGTTTTGGAAATCAGCCTGCAGGTCAACAGAACAAAGGCGGAAACACTACGGGAACGACACAAGGAAAACCCGCAACTTCTAAGCAAGGTTCTGCTTCTGGTAAAGGTGGAAACGCAGGTGTTACACCTAATAATACATCTGCAAAAACCACGACAGCAGCTGTTAAGGGCGGTGCAAATGCTACCGCTAAACAGAACACCAAGGGCGGTGCTAAACAAGTTCATCATAATGCTGCAAAACAAGCTACCGATAACGCTAAGAAAACACGCTTTGGCGGTGCTAAACCTACGGGAACTGTCCGTCAAAATGCAAGTCCTATCGGCAAACCAAAGACGGCGATGCCGAATGGTCATGGCATAAGAACAACTCCCGCGGGCACAAAGGTATCTGCAAAGCCCGATAACATTGAAGCTACCGATACAGCAAAAGAGGTTTTACAGGATGTTGCAGAAACCGTAACCCCGAAGGACGGTGAAAACAATGGCTAAAAAAAGCGGTCTTGAAATTGCCGGAAGTGCGGCTCATCTTGCGAAAGCACTTTATGACATTATTAAGGCGTTTATGCAGGGTGGCTGGGCTGCAGCCGCCTTGCAAGCCCTTAAACATTATTGGCCGCAGATTTTAGTTATTGCTCTTGTTTTATTGCTTTTACCCATTATCATATTCTGCTGTTTGCCTATGATGTTATTCGGATATCAATCGTCAACAAATGCAGAAATATCCGCAATGACGGTACAGGCTGAAACAATATCAGGATACTACGATAGCTATGAGTCGTACATAGATAATTGGGTGGAAGAAATCAAAAGCACGGTAATAGATGGTGAAGGTCAAGATACAGAAACCGATGGGACGACCACTGAAACTGAAGATACCGATACGGTTGAATACGAGGTGGTTTTCACGGGTACTAAAATACAGAAAAACTGGTTTATAGCGTTGCACGCAGTTACCCTTGAAAACAATCTCGATGCGGCGACGGAGGCTGATGTCCAATCGTTTTCCAAAAAGTGTGTGTCATATACCACAAGACTTGCGGATGAAAATACAGAAAGTGAAACTACCGATTCCGAAAGCACTTCCGATGATGAAGTAACCAATATGGTATTGGATATTTACTATCTTACACCTACCGAAATAATGGCATTATGCGGTTATGACGATGCTGATGAAAACTGGGCACGGCTTATCCATAAAACGCTGGAGATGGAAAACAATTCATCGGTCGGCGTTTTAGGTTCGTTATTCTCGGATTCGAGTTGGAGAAACAATATAACCTCTGAATACGGATACCGAACAAGCCCAGAGCCCGGTTATCATAACGGCATAGATATAGGTATGCCGATGGGTACTGAAATTTGTGCTACGAAGGACGGCACCGTTACCGAGGTTGTTTACGGTACGACTGGATATGGCTATTACGTAAAGCTCGATCACGGCGAAGGTGTTGAAACGCTGTATGCCCATTGCAGTGAACTTTTAGTTCTCGTTGGCGATGAAGTGACAAAGGGTGATGTAATTGCCAAAGTCGGCTCTACGGGTAAAAGTACAGGTCCGCACTGTCATTTTGAGGTAAGAATCAACGGAGAAAGCGTTGATCCATCACCGTATTTACCGTGATGAAAGGAGTTTTCTATGGAACCATCAATTTTTATTCCAACCAACTATACCGATGCAGGTAAACTTTTCGGTATGTTTGAAATACGTAACGTAATAGAGTGTGTAATCCTTTGTATTCCATTGGTACTGCTCACAATACTGCTATCTCCGTTTGGAATAACAGGAACGATTATCGCAGTTTGTGTCATTGTAATTCCCGTTGGCGGGTTTGCAATGATCGGCGTACAGGATTACTCACTGTTTACCTTCTTGCGTATTCATAACCGTTTTAAGAAAAACAAACGAATTTTAACTTATAGGGGGACACAATGGGTAAAGACAAAAGTGTAAAAAAGCGTAAGCTGCCGGATATAAAATCCCTCATATTCGGTTCGAATAAAGAAACTACCATCCCCGGCAGCCGATTCCCGAATGGTACACAGAGCCTTGTGCCTGTGGTAGATATCCGAAACGGTGTAATCATAACAGAGGACGGTAGGTATCTAAAAATTATCGAGGTTTTGCCCACGAATTTTTATCTTAAATCTTCGATGGAGCAGATGAACATTATTTACTATATGGCAAGTTATTTGCGTATTGCTCCCGTTTCCTTACAGTTCCTTGTGCAGACAGGTCGTGCTGATATTGACGCTTACTGTGAACAGATGGAAAAGTGCTATCAGATCGAGAAAAACGAGATGTGCAAGGAGATGATTTTAGAGGATGCTCAGCTCGCAAACTACCTTGCCGCCAATGAAGCGGTAACGAGAAAATTCTATATCGTTTTCCAGCACGAAGGCACTGCTACGGATTTCGATGAAATTGCAAAGCAACTCTCAGAGGCAGCCGAAACCGCACTGCAATATCTTGATTATTGCGGTCTTGAGGTGCTCCGTCATGAGTCTTATGATGATTTTCTTTTCCGCACGTTGTTTTCTGCATTCCGACGCACAACCGCATACGAGGTCGATCATAAGGCATTGTTTGCCGAAGTCGGTACTGTTCACCGTGCTGTTGATATTCCCACGGAGGAACTTTCCGAAGAGGACAAGTTGGGCGTGCTTTCCGTGCAGGATGTTTTGGCTCCAACGGAAAGTGATCTAACACATAAGGAATATATCATCATTGACGGTATGTATTATGCCTACGTGTACGTGTCAGGATATGGTTATCCCACTCAGGCAGGACTATCTTGGCTATCTCCTTTAGTAGAACTTGGTGACGGTATTTCTATCAGTTTTTACCTTGATAAAAAGCGTAAAGAACAGGTGCTTCAAAAGGTTGCTAAAACCACAATGCTAAATAGAAGCCGTATGCGTGATGTGGAAGATACCCGTGCTGACTTTGAGGAGATGGACGATGCCATATCCTCGGGGCTGTATATCAAAGAGCAGTTAAACCGTGAAGGTGAAGAGTTCTTTTATATGCATACGCTCATAGAGATTACCGCCTATGATGAGGAAACCTTAGAGCAACGTATTAAGCAGGTGCAAAATCGCTGTGCTGCTATGAATATGACCGTGCGCCGTGCGGACTACTGCCACGAACAATGCTTTAAGTCAATGTTGCCGCTATGTAAGTTGGATGCGGATATCGAAAAGAAAACCAGAAGAAACATTTTAACCCAGGGTGCCGCAGGTGCTTTCCCGTTTTCATCCTTTGAACTTTGCGATGAAAAAGGCATTTTGCTCGGAATAAACCTACATAACAACTCTACGGTTATTTTGGATAACTTCAATTCGGATATTTATTCCAACGGTAATATGGCGATCTTCGGTATGACCGGCGCTGGTAAGACCTACACCATTCTCTTGATGGCTATGCGAATGAGAATGAACGGCGTTCAGGTATTCGTTATTGCTCCCGAAAAGGGCTTTGAATACAGAGGACCTTGTGAAGCTCTGGGCGGTCAATACATAAAACTGGCTCGTGGCTCTACCGACTGTATAAACATTATGGATATCCGCCGCACAACGATGGACATTGATGATAACTTGGCAGGACACGAAAGCCGCAAGGACTCGGTAATGCTCGATGTGGTGCAGGATATAAAAACCTATTTCCAATTACGCTATCCCGATATGACACCCGAAGAAAGATATATGCTCAATTCCGCTATTATTGAGTGCTATAACAAGTTCGGCATTACAAAGGATAACAGCAGTCTTTTGAATCCGGACGGCTCGTTTAAGGAGATGCCTACACTTGCGGATTTGTATCCGATAGTAAACGCAATACCCGAACTAAAGAATATTGCCATTATCGTAAAAGATTTGGTTGAAAGCGGTATGGGCGGTAAGACAAACGTTGACCTTCGTTCTTCGTTCATCATTATGGATACCTCCTCTGCACGTGAGGAAGATCTATCGGCTACAACATTCCTGGCAACCGTATTTATTCGTGATGAAATGAGTAAATCCCGTACTCGTAAAAAAGCAGTGTTCGGTGATGAGCTATGGATCATAGCCGGTAAAGAAGGAAACGAACAGGCATCTGAGTTTGTTATAAAGCTAGTAAAAACCATTCGTGGTTACGGTGGTATCTTCGTTTCCTGCACACAGAATACTATCGACTATTTTGCTCTCAATAACGGTAAATTCGGTGATGCTGTTCTTAATAACAGCCGTCTAAAACTTCTTCTGCAGATGGAGGAACCGGAAGCACTGAAACTTAAAGAAAAGGTTGGCTTATCGGATGAAGAGGTTATGCAGATTTTACGCTGCGGCAGAGGTCAGGGACTTCTCTGTGCGGGTAAGAACAGAATCGCTGTTGAGATTCGTTCTTCACAGACGCAATACGACCTTATTACCACCAATCGAGCCGACCTTGAAAAACGAGAAATCAAGGAGGATACATAATGGATACCGATTACACAAACAACGTTA
>JAZSIT010000004.1:0-3530 GCA_045533895.1 Eubacteriales bacterium | reverse complement strand
CTCTCCGCGATAACGTGGCAATGGTGCTCCAGAAAAACGAGCTGTTTTCCGGCACAATAAAAGAAAACCTGCGCTGGGGCAACCCAGACGCTACCGACGAGGAGATAGTCCGCGTGTGCCGTCTCGCCTGCGCAGACGAGTTTATTCAGACCTTCCCCGATAAATACGATACAGTTATCGACCAAGGCGGTGCAAACGTCTCCGGCGGACAGAAACAGCGTCTTTGTATTGCCAGAGCACTGCTCAAAAAGCCGAAAATTCTTATTTTGGACGATTCTACCTCTGCGGTAGATACCCGTACGGACGCTTTCATCCGCAAAGCCTTCCGTGAGGAGATCCCCAACACTACCAAGCTTATCATCGCACAGCGTATAAGCTCGGTGCAGGATGCAGACAAAATTATCGTCCTTGACGATGGCAAGATATCCGCCTGCGGTAACCATGAATATCTGCTTGAAAACAGCGATATTTACCGCGAGGTATATAATTCCCAGATGAAGGGAGGTAAGGACGAATGAGCAAGCAAACAGATTCCCGTCCCGTACACGGTCCCGGTCCCGGCAGAGGCCCCGGTATGAGAGGAAAAAAGGTACCTCTTGATAAAGCCGCCGCAAAGCGCGTGCTTACCTATTTCAAGCCGTATAAAGTACGTATAGTGTTTGTGGTGCTGTTTATCATTTTGTCCTCGGTGGCATCTGTCGCATCCGCCCTTTTCCAGAAAACTCTTATCGACGATTATATCGGCCCTCTTGCGGAAAACCCTGCTCAGGAGTTGTTCTCGTCACTTTTGGTTGCCATCGGCGGAATGGTGGTAATATATCTCATCGGTATGCTGTCCGGATTTTTATACAGCATTATGATGGCGCGCGTGTCCCAGGGCATACTCAAGACCATACGGGACGATATGTTCAACCACATGCAGACCCTTCCGGTAAAGTATTTCGATACCCATTCCTTCGGCGAGGTAATGAGCCGCTATACCAACGATACGGATACTATCCGTCAGCTTATCTCCCAGACAATTCCCCAGACCATATCGTCACTTTTTATGATTCTCTCCGTGGTGTTCTCCATGCTGTACACCTCGGTGTGGCTTACGGTCGTATCTGTGCTTATACTTCTGCTTTCTACGGGAGTTATCGGAAAGATAGGCAAAGGCGCAAGCAAATACTTTGTTAAACAGCAGGAATCTCTGGGCGTTGAAAACGGCTTTATCGAAGAAATGATCAACGGCCAGAAGGTAGTAAAGGTCTTCAACCGCGAGGAAATTGCAAAAGAGCAGTTTGATAAGATAAACGATGAGCTGTGCCGTAACGCTACTCAGGCAAACAAATACGGTAATATGATGGGCCCTCTTATGAACGCCTTCTCTCATTTTCTGTATGTGGTCATTGCCATTGTGGGCGGCGCTATCGCAATTTACTGTGCGCAAAAGGAACTTAATATAAACTTTTCCATAGAAAGCGTTTTGCAGTTTGCCAAAGGTGAAAATCTCACTGTTTTCAATGCCCTTTCTCTGGGTATGATTGTGTCCTTCCTCACTCTTACCAAATCCTTCATGCGCCCCATTTCCCAGATATCCAATCAGGTAAACTCCATAGCAATGGCAATGGCAGGCGCAAAGCGTGTGTTCGCTCTCCTTGACGAAAAGCCCGAAATTGACGACGGCTACGTCACACTCGTCAACGCCAAATACGTTGACGGCGTGCTTACCGAAACGACAGAAAAAACCGGTCTCTGGGCGTGGAAGCACCCTCACAAAGCAGATGGCACCGTTACTTACACCGAGCTCAAGGGCAACGTGGTGCTTGAGGACGTGGACTTCGGCTATACCGAGGAAAAAACTGTACTTCACAACATTTCCCTTTACGCCGAGCCCGGTCAGAAGGTGGCTTTCGTAGGTGCAACCGGTGCAGGAAAAACCACTATCACCAACCTTATCAACCGTTTTTATGATATTGACGACGGCAAGATCCGTTACGACGGTATCAACATAAACAAGATCAAAAAAGCAGACATCCGCCGTTCCTTGGGCGTAGTTCTGCAGGATGTAAATCTGTTTACAGGCACTGTTATGGATAATATCCGTTACGGCAGACCCGATGCAACGGATGAGGAGGTAGTTCAGGCTGCAAAAACTGCCTCTGCTCATAGCTTTATAAAAAGACTTGAGCACGGCTATGACACTATGATAGAGGGCGACGGTGCAAACCTTTCCCAAGGTCAGCGCCAGCTTCTTTCAATAGCACGCGCCGCCGTTGCGGATCCCCCCGTTATGATACTTGACGAGGCGACCTCCTCCATTGATACCCGTACCGAGGAGATAGTCCAGCGCGGTATGGATGCTCTTATGCACGGCAGAACCGTGTTTGTAATCGCCCACCGCCTTTCCACCGTAAGAAATTCCGATGTTATTATGGTACTTGAAAAGGGCAGGATAATCGAGCGCGGCAACCACGAAAAGCTCATTGCCGAAAAAGGAACCTATTATAGGTTGTATACCGGCGCATTTGAATTAGAATAAGCAACGTTGTAGGGGAGGGGAACGCGGCGCGTGCCGTCGCGTTTCCCTCCCGCAAAAAATCCGCTTCAAATTATGTTTGAAGCGGATTTTATTATGTTTTATCAATTCCACATCATGCCTTGGATAAACCGATAGGATATAGCCAACGACACAGCAAACACACCGATAACGTAGGTGACCTTGACCCACGCTTTTTTCGGAATCAGCTTTGTTAAAAACGCACTCATCACCGTGGCGCAAACTGTAATTGCCGCCCAAAAGCAGGCGGTAAAATCGTTGGCGTTAAAATTATTGGTTATGGTGGTTCCCGTGTCCTCGTCATATACGGGGCAACCGCATCCCAAAAGTTCAACAATAACCTTTTCGTTCAATATCGAATAAGGTACTACAAGCACAAAAAACAAAAGTATAGGCAAAGCAAGACACAAAATCTTTGTAAAGGTTTTCACTTATTTTCCTCCTCATAACAACGCTTTTATAAATAATACCTTCAAAACTCTAAAAAGGTTACAAAAATTTATTCCGTTTTTTCCGTTTCCTTAAATATGTGCATTATCGTGGTTGCGAGGTACGGATTCACGCGGAATGTATGGTGTGCGTATTTATTGTCCGCAGTCTTAATATAAAACAATCTGTAATTTTGGGATAACCCGTATTCGATAATATCCTCTCTTCTGAAAAGCTGCGCTTTTCCCGTTACGGTACAGCAAAAATATTCGCCGTCCATACGGAAAGCACCGTTTCGTGTAGCGTTTTCCCAAAAATCGTCCAGCTTTTGGGCAGTCTCCTGCTCGTTTTCGCTGTTTTCTATCATTTCCTGCACCTGCGCCGCCGCAGTTCCGTCAAAGGCGCGGATAAAGGATACGGATGCAAGCAGTGTGGTTATCAATGCTCCTGCAATCATCACGTATGACGTAACCTTTCCCGTGCCGTATGCCCCTTCGTCTATTATAAGATATTTTGTAAATTCTGCAGGCACCTCGTCGCTTCCCAGCGCCTCCTTAAG
>JAZSIT010000025.1:0-16982 GCA_045533895.1 Eubacteriales bacterium | reverse complement strand
ACTTGCAGATATTGATAATATGACCCTTAACGGTTATGCTGCAAAAGATGCAAAGGAAAATATGAGCAATATCGTTAACAGCGTTGCTTCTCAGGGCGTAAACGTTGTTATGGCAAGCGGCGGCGGTGTTTATGCAGATATTGCAGACCACTGCGGCGACTATAACACCTTCGTTACCATTGAAGAGCTTTCTGCAGGCGGTATCACTCTTACCAACGTAAATGCAAAGATGTCTACCGAAACCTCGGCTGAATATCTGACTACCCTCGGTAACGGCATGTCCACCATTTCTGCTGCACCTACCAACTCCGGTGACCAGAAGATGCCCTTTACCGAATATTACGGCTTCATCGTTGACCTTGCTTTCCGTACCAACGCCAAGGAATCCAACCTCCTTCTCCAGACAGAAGCTATCGACCGTATTTACGATGATAATACCAATGATGCTACTATGGGCCACGGAAGCACCATGACCTTTAAGTCTACTTCCGCTAACTTTGATGATACTCAGGTTGCTGCTCTTATGAAGCACATCCGTTTGGTATTCTTCACTCCCTCCGGTGACGGTGAGTCCGGCGGTGCCATTCTTGCTTATGCAAAGCTTAACATGGAAAATGCTACAATAGATTCTAACGGCGTAACTGCAGGTATCTATCTGTACACTTCTTCCACCGGCACTACTTATAAGACCGATGCAAACGGCAACTATGTTGACGCTTCTAATAACGTGCTTTACTACAAGGTTGGTACTTCTTATTACGCAGCGGCTGATTGTACCGTTGGCGCTGACAATGGAGTTACCGTAAACGAAGGCGCATCTGCAGTTGCTGTTGAAAACATGGACGGTCTTGTTGAAGTAGCAGGCACCACCGATACCTTCCTTGAAGGCACCAATGCTGTTATTACCGCTCTTACTCAGAATACCCAGCACAACGTTTCCGTGCTCGTATATCTTGACGGTGATACCATCACCAACGCAGACGTTGCTTATGATGCAGCTTCCTCTATGGAAGGCACCATGAACCTTCAGTTTGCAAGCTCTGCAAACCTTGTTCCTATGGAATATGCAGATCTCCATCAGTCCGGCAACGCTAATAACGGCGCAGACGCAGGAACTCAGGACTAATTAAACCAAAACTCTTTTGTTCCCCGCAGGCGTATTTGCCTGCGGGGGACAGAGTCCCCAAACATCCAAACAAATAAACACGCGCACGCGGGGAAAGGAGTAACGACGTGGCTGATAAAACAAAGAAATATAACAGAGCACTGTTTATCACATTATATTTTGTTTTGGTAGTTACGCTGTTACTGCTGTTAACAGTATCCTCTTATGCGTGGTTTAACCGCAGTAAGACTACCCGTGTAAGTAACGTAAACACCTACGTTACCACCGTGGCAGGGCTTGAGATAGCTCTCACACCTGATGCGGAGATATGGGGAAAGCAGTTATCATTTCTTGAAATGGTACCCGAGACGGCGCCTTTGCGTCCGGTTACCTGGTCTGATAAAGACCAAAGATTTTATGCCGCGGTATATGGCTTTGACGGTAGGCTTACAGGTTCCTGGCAGCCGCTGTCTGACGAGCGCAATGCCAACCGCGATAATTACGAAGGCTATTATTGTGTGGGTACCTTCTATGCACGCACAACAGACCCCGTAAGCGTTTCGCTTACTCCTGCTGTGGACGTAGAGGAAGGCACCAACGGAGCAGGGACATACCTTGTAGGTACGCCCCTGTGGGATCCCGAGGAAATTAAACATTACAATGGCGGACAGGGCGCCGAGAATGCCGTGCGTATCGGTATAAAGGTAACACGACTCGGCGATGACAATTTGCCCACAAACGAGGCGCCTCTGTTTTTGATCTATGAGCCCAACTGTGATACACACGCAGACGGCTCTACGGGATATATCCCCACTCCCAGTATAGACGGCACGGATTCTCTTGTTCCCGCAGACCGTCTTATAACCCAGACAACTTCCGTTTGGGAAGAGACTTATCCCGTTGAAAAGGACGTGCAGATATATACCTTTGGCGAGTTCACCTCCTTTACTCAGCTTTTTGAGATGGAAGCGAATTCAAAAGTAAAAATACAGTTTTATATATGGCTTGAGGGGCAGGACGTAGACTGTACCAACGCCATTCAGGAAGCACAGATACTTGCAAACATTCAGTTTGTTGCAAACACAGAATCCGGCGGATCGGGTCTGGTTCCCATATATCCTTCGGATAACGGAAAAGAGGCTTCCGAAGCTTCTTAAAACAGGCAAACCATAACCAAAAACACGAAAAAAACAGCTTTTTGTGCTTTTATATAAAAAAACAGCGATTCACCCTCTAAATTCACTTGCCGTATTTTTACGGCGGAAAGGGTCTTTATGAAAAAGAAAGAAAAAATCCAGCCTGAAGTAATCGAATCCGCAGAAAACTCACAAGAATCCAAAAAGAAAAGTCCAAAAACGGTTCTTAACACCATCATCAACGTGGTTCTTGTTATCGCTATAGTTATTGCGGCAGTGGCTACATACGTTTCCTTTGTTTCGTCTTCCGGACAGGGCGCACCCAACATTTTCGGCTTGCGTCTGCTGTCTATTCAGACAAACTCAATGGCAGACACTCTTATGCCCGGCGACCTTGTTGTTTCTGTGGGCGTTAAGGACAAGTCTACCCTTCGTCCCGGTGACATTATTACTTATTGGACGGTAATCAACGGCGAACGTGTGCTTAATACCCACCGTATCATCAATATCTACGATGGCGGCGATTATCTTATTTTCGAGACCCAGGGTGATAATAACACCTCTGTAGACCCTCTTACCGTTCACCAGAACGAGATCATCGGTAAGTACAAGTTCAGACTTCCCGGTGTAGGTAAGGTGTTTGACTATCTGCAGACTCCCACCGGATTCCTGCTTATCGTTGTAGTTCCCGTATTTATCTTCTTCATATATCATCTGGTTCAGTTCTTCCGCGTACTGTTTGAGTATCAGAACGTAAAGAACCGTATCAAGTACGAGCAGGAAAGAGGCCGTACCGAAGATCTTATCGCCGCACAGCAGGAAGAGCAGGCGAGAAAAGACGCAGAGCGTGCTCAGATGGAGGCAGAGCTCCGCGAGAAACTTCGTGCAGAGCTGCTTGAGAGCATGGCAAAGGAACAGCAGGCTGCAAAGGAAGCGGCTGAAACCAAAGCCGAAGAAGAACCCAAAGAGGAACCCAAAGAGGAATAAATTACAAAAGTATTGGATGAATTAATGCCGATATGGATAATTTTTTGAGATATTTCTTTCAGGATGCAAACAACGTTCTCAAAGGCTTTGAGGAGCTTTTCATTGCTATTTGGAACTGTTTGAATCTGCTTTTCAACTTTCCCAAGAGGATGGAGCTTATACAGCAGTACGACGAATCCTTCACCACTATGGACAGAGTGCTGGTCATAACAGTAAACGTTATTTTGCTTGCTTTTGCCGTAGTGTTGATAGTTGCCGCTATAATGCTGTGCAAAAAAATATTCCGCTTCCGCATCTCGCCCAAGAAGTATGACGAGGTAGTTAAGCAGGTGCGATCTCTCCAGCGCGACCTTATACGTGCCAACTACGAAAAAGACAAGCTTTTGGCGATGCGAGTGGAGCAACTTGGCGGCAAAAATCCTTTGGATACACTCCCTCCTGACGGAGAGCAAGAGCAGGAAGAAGGGGAGAAAGAGGAGTACGTTGCTTCCGAAAACCGCAACAGGTTTGATTCTCCTTGTGTGGACCCCTCCGAGAGCCGTTTCTTCCGTCTTACCGGTGTTGATAACTATTATAAAACAGAATACGTTACTCCCGAGTATGATAACGATATAACTCTTGCTGAGTTTTGCGAGCGTTTCCGTAAATTCGCCGCATCTCGTCTTAAATTATATTATGATCTTGATATGATGCGTTATTTCGTCGCATCAATGGGTACTGCAAGAATTATCATTCTGCAGGGTATTTCCGGTACAGGTAAAACCAGTTTGCCTTATGCATTTGGTAAGTTTGTTCAAAAGGATACTACCGTTGTTTCGGTACAGCCTTCATGGCGTGAGCGTACCGAGCTGTACGGATATTTCAACGAGTTTACCAAAAAGTATTCCGAAACCGAATTCCTTCGTGCAATATACGAAAGTAATTATTACCGTGATCCTCATATTGTTATTCTGGACGAGATGAACATCGCACGTGTTGAGTATTACTTCGCAGAAATGCTTTCTATTCTGGAAATGCCGCTTCAGGAGGAATGGAAGGTTGACGTTGTAACCGCTGTCTGGGATAACGACCCTTGCCTTATTAACGGCGGCACCGTTCAGATAACCAACAACGTATGGTTCGTCGGCACAATTAATAACGACGACTCTACCTTCGCCGTTGCGGATAAGGTTTACGACCGTGCGATCCCTATCGACCTTGACAGCCGTGCGGATCCCTTTGAGTGCGAGGATACCGAGCCGGTTTACGTTTCTACCGACCATCTTAACGCACTTTTCGCTCAGGCAAAGCAGGATTATCCTATGTCCGATGAAATTGCGGAAAAGCTTGAGCTTGTCAACGCTTACGTTATAAAGAACTTCCGTCTGGCATTCGGTAACCGTATTATGAAGCAGATACGGGATTACGTTCCTTGCTTTATCGCATGCGGCGGCACCGAGATACAGGCAGTTGACTTTATTATTGCAAAAAAGGTTTTGCGAAAGTTTGAATCCCTAAGCCTTGGCTTTATGAAGGATGAGCTTACTAAGTTCAGTAATTTCCTTGATAAAACCTTCGGCAAAAACGTAATGGTACACTGCAAATCGTATATCGAATTGCTTAAAAAGAACAACTAACATTTGAATTCAGCTGAAGGGAGGGCGCAATATGGCAACGAAAAAAGCAGAAAACAATTCAGGCTCTGCTCTTATAGACCCGCTTTATCAAAAATATGTAAAAAGCGTTGTCCGCGCTCTCGGCAGCACTGAATTTTACGAATATTTTATGGAGTCTGTTGCTCATGCTGAGAATGAGATCCAGTTTTCCAACAGACGCATGGAAAAGATCGTCGATACCTCTTGGATCGACGCAATTGAAAGCGCCCTTCGCGGATTTCAGAATATTATTGAATCCCCCCGTAACGTTATCCGTGAGGATGAACTTATCGTAAACGTGGCAAACGCCAAAAAAACGGGAAGCGACGTTGTGCGCCATCTGGCAGTACACACTTCCTTGGTTGAGGATTTCAACGAGGAAAGCGGTGACGTGCGCCCCAGTAAGCTGATGCAAAAGTACAGAGAGGATTCCATCGGTCAGGTTTATGAAAACCGCGTTGTGTTCACCACTCTTGAAATGGCATATCAATTTGTAAAGATCCGTCACGATGCACTTTTTGAAGTAATGAGTGACGAGTTCGGTGCGAAGCTTAAGGTAAAAACCGATATGCAGTCCTCCAACGAGGTGGTGCATATGGACACCTTTATTCATATCCGCGACGTGGACAGTGCTCTTGATACCGATGACAAGAATCGCGAGATTTTTGACAGAATATCCAGATTGTATCGCATTCTTTCCACTAATATGAGCAGCCACTTCGCCCGCCATATGTCCAAATATCCCAGAGTAAGAGGCACCGTAACCAAGACCAACGTTCTTAAAAAGAACAAGAGCTACCACGCAGTCATGGAGCTTATGGAATACCTTAAGGGCTATCAGGATATAGGCTATACCATAAAGATAATCGAACAAAATCCTGTTGTGGACGAAACCTTCCAACGGGATATTTTTCACAATGTGCTTTTTAATTATCTCGTGCTTAAAGGACATCTTGAGCGTGATAAGGACAGACGTTTGCCTGCACCCTCCAAGGAGAAAAAGCGTTCCCTTAAGCCTAAATTTATAAAAGAGATAATCGAAGAGCTTACCGAGGATTACGATCTTCCCGAGGTAGAGATAAGAAAGGTTCTTATCGAGGAGCTTACCAAAGAGCAGCTTATGCGTGAGGAGGCTGCAGAACGCCGCCGCCTCGTAGAAGAGCAGGCTCAGCGCAAGAAGGATGAAGAAGCGCGCATAAAGCGTGAAAAGGAACAGGAAAAAGAGCGATTGCGCCTCGAAAAGGAACAGGAAAAAGAACGTATACGTCTTGAAAAAGAGGCAGAGGAACAAAGGCTTCTTATTGAACGTATGGAAAGAGAGCAGGAGGAACGCCGCCGCAGCGGATTGTTCCGCAAGGAACTTGCTCACTTTGAAAACGGATTTTCCGACCGTATGCAGGAGCGTCTTGAGCAGGCGGAACAAGAGGTTGTTGCCCGTCAAGACTTTGAGGATGCGGCGTATATCGTAGAAGAGACAGAGCGTCTCAAGCAGGAAGAAGCCGAAAGAGCAAGACAGCGCCGCCGCGACGAAATGGAAAGACTTCGCCGCGAAGAGCTGGAGGCACAGCAGCGTGCGCTTGACGAGGAAGCCGCACGCCTTGAGCAGATACGCCTTGAAAAATTAGCGGCAGAAGAAAAACTGAAATTAGAGCTTGAAGAACAGGAAAAACAGGCGCTTCTCGAAAAGCAGCAGCAAGACCTGCAGGCAGTAGAATGCTATCTTAACGAGATATCCGTGTTCAACAGCAATTTGACACTTCGCTCTCTTATGAGAGAAAACGAGGTTCAGCGTAAACATACCGAGCAGCTTATGCGTGAGGACGAGCGCCGCAAGCTTTTGGACGCGCGTTCTTCGGCAAAGAAGCGTAATTGGAGATTTGGCAGAAGATGAAAAAAACACTTCTCAAGCTGGCGGCTGTCGTTATGGCACTTGTGCTCGCTGTCGTTATGGTCGTTACCATGACCTATGCGTGGACCACCTTGTCTACCGCACCTATAGCAGAGGGAATACAGATTTCCATCGGCGGCGGAAACACCATAATGGTGGCACCGAATCTTAAAAAAACGGTTGACGGAAAAACATATTGTTATCCCGGATTTTTTGAGGATACGCTTCATTTTTCTCGTTATGACGAGTATGATTACCTTAAGGAGCTGGCACCCCTTACTCCTGTGTCCACTTCTGACGGTATGAATTGGTTTATTCCCGAATATTATGATATTCTTGATGAAGAGGTTTTGAACGGAACCGCATCTGTGGGTACGTTGAAGCCTATCAACCAATTCACTGTGGATTCGTATCTTGAATACGCTAACGTCCCTAAAACCGACGTTAACGGCGGATATTATGTTTTTCTTGATTTTTGGGTGGTTTCCCCTGCGTCCAACTGCACTTTGCGTGTTTCTACCGGTGACGAGGGCGGAAGCTATCTTGTAGAGCTTATGTCTCCCGTAAAAAAATCAGACGGAGGCTTTACCCTTTCCCAATCCGCAGGTGTTGCGGCTTCATCGGCAAGAGTGGGATTCCTTGTTAATCCCGACTATGTAACCGACGATACTATGGTTCATTATCAGCAAAGCTATGCTTATTCACAGCAATACACCAAGCTTCGCGGCTCATATGCCGAGGAAGGCGAAAAATGGTATTCAAGCAATCATAGATTTACCATTTATGAGCCTAATGGCGACGTTCATCCCGAGGGGGCGGACGGTGTATACAAAATAACATCTCCTTTGGGATATGACGGAACCAACGTCGTTTATACAGATATCAGCAGTATTCTTACCGTTCAGCTTAAAAATCAGTGGAGTGAATCCTCTGCAGTGGGTATCGGTCTGGAGGAAGTATTCCAAACTGCCATAGCAGGCAAGAATATCAATACTGTTGATGATGCGAAAAAGGAGCTGTATAACAAGTATCTGCAAGGCAATTTCGCACCTTACGTTACAAAGGGTGAGTTTATTGTAAACAGTGCAGACCTTTATACTTATTATTCCAGTGGAAATATCGTGGATTCGGATGAGCTGACTGCCGCAAATAAAGGCGGCGCTACCGAAAGCACTTATATAGTTTCATTAGAAAAAAACGTTCCCCAGCGCATTCGTATGTTTGTGTGGTTAGAGGGTGAGGACCAAGATTGCACGTTAGTTGATGCAATAGATTTTGCCCTTGGAATTGAGTTGGCGGGAAGTAATCAAGAAGTATATGATTAAAGAAAAAAGCAGTAAAAGCGTCCGTAACAAAATAATATCCTCTGTCGTTTCACTGTTTTTGGTATTGGCAATATTCTTTTGCCTCTTCGTGGTGATACAGGTTTTAAGTAAAGGCCATGTTTCAATTGCAGGGCACAGCTTTTTCAAGGTAGTTACCGGAAGCATGGAGCCGTCCATCTCCGTAGGTGAGCTTATATTGACTAAGCGTGTGGATATGGATGCCATTGAAATTGGCGACGTTGTAAGCTTCCGTTCAAAATCGCCGCAGATGATCGGAAGGATCATTACACACAGAGTTGTGGATATTACCGAGAACGAGGAAGGCGGCATTTTGCTTGTCACCAAGGGGGACGCAAACCTGTCAATGGACGGCTACTACGTGTCGGAGCAGAATATGATCGGAAAGGTTATCTGGCAATCGGGAGAAAGTCCGATTTCCGGAATAATGACCTTTTTATCAAACAAATTCGGCTTTCTCGCTTGTATAGCCTTTCCTGCGCTGTTGATATCTACGCTTATCCTGCGTGATAACGTTAAGTCAATGCAGCGTGATATAAAGAAAATATCCGATGAGCTGGAAAAACGCGAGGGAAAGCCTGCGGTGTCCGATAGCACGGATATTGATAAACAAGAGTATGAACAAATGCGCGATAAAATTCGCGCCGAGCTTATTGAGGAGTTGAAGCAAAGTGACAACTCAGAACAACCAAAACAACAGTAAACCGTCTTTTGGTTCAATTGTTAAGGTTTTACAGCAAAAAATAATATTGCGCGCCGCTTTGGTTGCTCTTACCGTCGTACTTACCGTCGTTTTGGTTTTTGCACTTACGGTTGCGTGGCACGTAAACGTTGTAGAGACCGAAGGACTTTCCTTTACTGCCGAAACCTGGAATTTCAGCGGTGAGGTTAATATCGGGAACAACGATTTTACTATCGCTCCCGGCGACAGCGTTATTGTCCCTATGACATTTAATAACGATAGCTCCGGTATTGTTGCCGCAAGCATTACTGCATCAAAATCCCAGCTGAATAATAATATGCAGGACAGAATGTTTGTGTATGTTGATACGTCTGCAGTCAGAAACGGTGAGACTGTTGACCGTATCTATATCAGCAGCGACAGCAGCTATACCTATATTGCCTTCCCTCACAGTCAGCTTTTGCTTACCGAGGAGGCTCAGAATGCACCTGTGCTTAAATGTGAATGGGTGTATGATACGTTGGGTTATTACGTGCTTGGTAGAGCTACTGCCAACGGCGGTGTTACTGTATTAGAATATCTCAGTCCCATCGAATACGATTACGATGAAATGAAAACTGTCTTCGATACGGACGGATATCCTATGTACATTAACGGATACACTACCGAGAAGTTTTTGTCGGTATTATCCGAAACGGATGGATATGCAGGCACTATTGATGCAAGTGAAAGAACTGCGGCTGGCTATTATCCCGTTTCTGTAAGCAACAGCGGCTACGGCGTTTGGGCATATCTTTGCACCTACAGTGAGATTCAGCAGAATTCGGAAATAGATATGCAATTAGGTGCGGACGGTGCTTCCTTGGGAAGCATCCGCGTTACCGTTACAGGTCAGAACAGCCGTGAAGAAGGTGTGAAGGTAAGCAGTGAAGCGCAGCTTTTGGATGCGCTTAACGATGAAGGCTTGAGCATTGTTACACTTGAGGATGACGTTGTTCTTTCTCAGCCTATCAGTCTGGATTCATCTTCCATAACTGTAATTGATTTGGGCGGATACACCATGACCTCCAGCGCAGATACTATAATCGATGCATCTGCAGGCTCCAGCGTAATGGTACATAATGGCAGTATTGAAGGCACGGGAACCGAAACTGCCATAACCTCTTACGGAGCGATGGTCGTGCTTAACGGAGTTACCGTTTCAAACGTAAGTGAAGGTATTACTGTTTTTGATAATAAGAATTCTGTCGGTGCAGATTCTGATGTGCGTTTGGTAGATTGTAATATAACCGCCTTTGAGGACGGTCTGTGGATATATGGAAACGGCGGAGCGTCTGAGCGCAAGACCAACATTTCAATTGATAATTGTAATATTAACGGTACCGGTTATGCAGGTGTTATATGTAACGGCACCTATTACGGTGTTGATATTGATATAACTGACAGTACCATTAAGGGCTATTATGCCGCAGTATATTTCCCGCCGGCAGAAAGCCATCTTACCATTAAGGATTGCACCCTTGAGGGTTGGACAGGATTGGTAGTAAAGGGCGGATTCGTCGACGTTATTGATTCGGTTGTTACCGGAACGGGTGAGCACAGAGAATTGCCTGAGGATCCCAATGATCTTTCATTAAGCGGTTGGGTCGATACGGGCGACGGAATTTATCTCGAGGCTAACTATACCGCATGGCATACGGAAATTAATATTTCCGGTGAAAAGACAGTTGTTTCAAGCACCGACGAAGGCGCTTTGGCTGTAAGACAGTATCCTGATGGCGACAGTGTTTTACAGGCGTCTATAAACATCAGCGGCGGTAGTTTTAGCAGTGACGTAAGCGAGTACGTTATTCCCGGATACAGCGCTGAAAGCAGCAACGGCAGATTTGTTGTTACTGCAAACTGATTAAGATTAAGGCAAAGGAGAATGTGAATGAAGCTTAAATCCAATAATATCATTCTTCTTTGCGTAGCATTGTCTGCTATAATTGTTTTGTCCGGCGTGGTTATGTCGGTCAACACCACATACGGGCGTTATTCGGCGGAATTTGTTAATGATGTTGATTTTATTGCAAAGACCGCTTCGGACGCTTATATAATTCAATTAAACGAAAACGGAGACAGAGTCGAGCTTTCTCCCGAATGGGAAGTGGTCGGCGGCGAAAAGTGTCTTTCGTTTATCATCAGCAATACCGATTGCTCTGCGGAAAGTGTTGCCGATAGCGATATGACAGTAAGAGTTCGCGTTTTTATTCCGGAAAGCGCTGTGGAAGATAATAATGACTCTGCAGAAGAGATATCGCAAACCTCTGAGGACAGTACAACGTCGGATATTGGAGAAAATAGCCCTGCCGCGGCAGAAGAGGCTTCGCAACCGTCCGTTAATCTCGGAAATCTGGTTTTTACCATTAAAATAGGCACCCGTACTGAAATTTTCAGTTCTCAGGTAGACTATTTAAGTACACAAACGCCCATGTATATGGAATCCGAAAACGGTATAAGTGGTTGGGTGTACAGCTTTTATAACGTAATTAATCTCGGTAACGGAACCATTTTGCACAATGAGGTTTCCTGTGTTCTGAATGGGGGAGACGTTGCCGATATACCCGTTACCATCACCGTTCAGAGCCTCGATCTGGATACTTCGAATATTGCCATTTACATTGATCGAGTCGAGTGATTATTAACCTGCTTTTTAAAGCAGCGAGGAGACGATATTATGAGAGAAACACACAGAAGGATAGCTGAATATAAACGCATATTGCCGGGGCTTAAAGAAAAAGTCGTGGCTGTTGCGTTGTTGCTTGCTATGTCGACCGCTATGGTTACAACTGTATCCTTTGCGTGGTTTGCAATTTCCCGTAATCCTGCTGTTTCGGGTGTGAATACGACTATTGCCGCTAACGGCAACCTTGAGATCGCGCTGGTACCCTTTGATGGGTCAATTCCCCGCGAATCCTTGGTGGGTGACAGCACTCTGCCCACTACCGAGCGTAATCTTACCTGGGGTAACCTTGTAAACCTTTCTGATTCTGCATACGGACTTGATAATCTTGTTCTTCGTCCCGCTATACTTAACAGCTATAGCCTTGACAAAAATCCTCTTTACGGTCCTATCTATGACAAAGACGGACGAGTTATTGATCTTAACACCAATTTCGGTTATTCTGCTTGGAATTCCGATATGCTTCGTTTTGATTATACGACAGGCTTCGGCGTTCGTGCTATCAGCTCTATGACCGAAGGTGAATCCTCTGCCTCCAGAGTGTATAACGAGAGTCTTAACAAAGTAAATGCTCTTAATATGAACGTTCAGAATGAGTATGAGGCACTGGCTGACCGTGATAGTGAGATAAACGCCCTTTCGTCTGTAATTGCGAATTATATGGCGTATTCTCTTATTAAAAAGGGAAGCGGCGTTGCAAGTCTGCTTAAAACGCCCTCCGTAACGGCTACAAATTTGGGGCATCTTGCAAACATGTATGAATATGCCGCAGGCGTTATGGAAAGCCAGGCGGACACATTCGCAGCGTTCCTTAACTTTGAAAAAACACTTTCCGAGAATAATGACGAATGGGCGGACATTTCATACGTTGCTTCAGGGGAGGGGCTATTATCCCGCACGGATGCAAACGCCACCTCTAAAACTGTATATAACGATCTTAAAGCCAAGGGATACGTATGCACGTCCAACGGTTTTATTCAGGAAATAGACCAATTTATTCTGGATTATCAGACTATAAAAAATGACGTTTCCGCATTAAGAACATATCAGCAGCAAGCTCAGGCAGCAGGCGGCAGCTTAAACTGGAATGATAATCTAACCGCGCTTATCGGTAATCTTGTAAATATGGATGATTGTGCAATCGTTGATAAAAACGGGGAAAGATACACAGTTGGAAAAATCGGCGGTACAATAGCTTTGGGCTTGGTAGGTCAAACAGTAGACGCTTACATTACCAACGGTATTCTTTTGCGCTTTGAAAACAGAAGCGGTGCCCGTCTTTACGCAGAAAGGGTCAAGTTTTCGCTTGGTACCAGTATGGGTACACAGACGATTTACGGTAATATAATGACCTCTGCTTACGGTACCAACGTTAACTATTTTGAGACTGAGCGTGCAAATATTGCGGCTATTATAGCAGACAAATTCGGCGCACCTGACCTTGTTGCAAACGATACTTACGGTCTTGCTATGGATATGTGGGTACGTACCAACGCCCCCGGAACCTATCTCACACTGCAGGGCAACGTGCTTACCGAAACCAAGACCGAGCGTGCAATGGGTAAGGATTCAAACGGTAACGTTGTCGAGCTTTGGACAATAACCGTTGCTATTGAGGGAGAAGAGAGCGGCGGTACCACTGTTGGCGGAATTGAGATACAGCAGACGCAGGATCATGATATATATCAAAGAACTGAAAAAGATGAATCCGGCAACGACGTTACTAATTGGTATTATGCAAGTAACCACGGAAGAGTTGCGGATAATCTGGTTTATGAGCTTGATGAAAACGGTAACAGAGGCGCCCTTCTTGCCAAGGAAAAGTGGGAAGAGGTAGAATACGTTATCGGTTACGAAGGCGATAACCGTGTATGGAACGGCTCTGCTTATACCGATCTTACCGTAAACAGCTCTACTCAGGGTAGCGGCAGTTGTTACGTTTTCTATGCAGACCCTGCAGACCAGCTTCGTACTCTTACCTTGCTTCAGGCAATGAAGGTTGCTTTTGTTGATGAAAACGGCACTCTTCTTGCTACTGCATTTCTCGATACCGAGCGCCACTATGCAGAAAGCGGTAAGGTAATCGTTCCTCTCGTTTTAGATCCTGCAACCAGTAAGTCCGCAGGAACAGACCTGAACGGAGACGTTATTTATGGCATTACCGCCCTTGAACAAAACGTTCCTTTGCGTATTACCTCTATTTTGTATCTGGACGGCAACGGTCTTGGCAATGAAGACGTACTTGCGGCTTCGGATATTCAGGGTCAGCTGAATATACAGTTCGGCACCAGCGATGAGATGAATTCTATAAAGAACGAAACTCTTTATAATTCTATTATCGAAGCAAGCGCAAGCGTTTCTCAGAGCTCCTTCAATTACGATAACGATACAAACCTTACGACCAAAGTCACCGTAAATATCAACGGCGTAGAGCCTAAGTCTGTAAAAGCATTTTTCATCCGCGAGATAAACGCTTCTCAGGGTGTGCGCGAAAAGACTTTTGAGCTTACTAAGGCGGCAGACGGCTCTTGGACATATGATTATGCTTTTGATTACCCCGGAACTTATGTTATGCGCAGCGTCCAGATAGACGGAACTGAGTACGATCTTTCGGGCACTTCATATCCTCGCGTAGTAGTTGAAGGCTTTGCTATTTCTGACGTTATGTATAACCTCGGTGAAATCATAATGACAGATAAAAACACCTATTCCGGCGAGGTTATGCTCAGATTTGTAACCAACGACGTTTCAAAGATGCCGGGAAAGGTACAAGGCAGCTTTGTCCGCGAAGACGGTACTTCTGCTACTATTAACTTCGCGTATAATCCTACCAACCAGATGTGGGTAGGCACTGCAAACTTCGGTTCTTCCGGTGTTTACACAATGGATACCGTAACTCTGGACGGACGAATTACTCCTTTGGGCGAGGGAAATAGTTATACTATCGATCTTACCTTGGGTATGCGTGTTAACGTAACCACCTCTACTTATCCTACTACTTTCGGTACCGAGGATGAGGATGCGCCCAAAAAACTTGTAATGCAGGTTGAAATAGTAGATAATTCCGGCGACGCAGTTGTTGGTCTTTCTAACGCAAGACTTAACTACGTTAACGCAGGCGGCTCCGCTTCCACCTTGGAGACCAAGCTTACCTGGAATTATGAGACCGAGTGTTATGAAGGCGAATTGCAGGTAAAAGAGGGTATCTGGAAGTTCAATTACGTTACCGTTGCAATGGGCAGCGGCACCGGACTTACTACCAGTACTCTTACTACGGCTGTTAATACAACCCCCGTATTTACTATCATTCCTCCCGAGCCTCCCTCCATGTCTGCAACACAGCCTGTTGTTGATATGTATCAATACGTTAAAGGGGCAGACGGAGTTACCACCGGTGCAAAAGTAAGCGTAAGCCTTGACGATGCTTCTGCCGCAACTGTTGTAGGCAAGATAACTAAGGCAAACGGTGAGGTTAAATACGTTCTCGGCACCTTGACATCTGACCTTGATGCAGGTGAGGAAGACGTAAAAACCGTTGAATTCCGCTTTATTCTTCCTGAGGGCGAGTGGACGCTTTCCGACGTTTATGCTTGGAACGTTTACGGCGCAAAGGCCGCAGGCGCGTCCTCCGCTCCCTTCTACGGTCTTCCCCTGAAGGACGGTACTTCTGATCCCATAACTACAGAAGAGCTTGTTGCGCTTCTCAACGATACGGCTACAAGAAATTCTACGCTTGCTACTGCTTACCATGTCGGCGCGACCGATGCGACTGTCGCCGCGTTGTATAACGTTAAAGTAACGATATCTCACGAAGAACCTGCCGGTGACAACGTGCAGATAGATAAGACCAATAAGCTGGTAACCTTTGGTAAGGATAATTCCGGCACGGTTCAGTCCATGTTTATGGATACACACACCGTTAACCCCGGCGATATTACTATTGAGTTTACCGATGATAACGGTTTGCTCGCGTCCGGAAAATTTACTGTTTCCGGTGTAACACTGGGTATTAACTATTCAAAATTCAGCACGAATTACGGTAGTTATTCCTCTAACAATGAAAACACCAACGTTCTGGTGCAGGATTATCTTAAATTCACTGCTTCCGGTAACAAGGCAACCCTTAACGATACGTTAACGCTTCAGTACGCCGCCCAGTACGATATGGGCTTGTTGACTTATAATATCGGCGATAAGTCTGATGACACCGGAAGTGTGGATAATGTTTCGGCAACAGTTAACGATGTCGCTGCGGCAGGTAGCGGCGTCGCCGGATTTGTTTATGAAGTATGGTCAAAAGCGCCTACGGTAAAGGTGACCGGAATAACAACAGGTACAATTAATGTTCATACCGGCACCAGAGGAAATGACGGTTCCGTTCCGCATGATCAGACAATCAGCGGCAATTTTAACCAAAAAACTGATTACAGCGCCATAGTTTTCTTGGCAGCAAACAACAGAAATGTAACAATTCCGGAAGTAAAGCTCACATTATCCGGAATGCCAAGCAGTGGATTTACTGCAACTATGGCTTTCCAAAATGAGTCTAACAGTAGTTATAACAGAACATATGAATTCACTGCGAATAATCAGGAAAAGAGTCAGAAGATTGGTGGTGGTGAAAACGGTTCTGGCGGTATTTTAGGCTTTGGAGCGACAAATCCCAAGATTTTCCCGGCCGGTAAACAGACTGTAGATCAAATAACAGTTGTATATAACGGAATTACATTCACTGTGGATTTAAGTCATGAAGTTACCATAAATCAGCCTCAGTATCCGAGATATGTTGATTTTACTATTGACAATTCGGATTATCCCGGAAATGTGCCCAGCAGCATTTATGTAGAAGATGGCGAAACTGTGCAGATCAAGTTGCCCGATGCAAGCGATGTTACTACAACTTGGACAGAAAACAAAACTGATACGACCACAAGCGCATTCATAGAAAAATCCCATAATACTACGACGTATTATGAAACGTGGGAAGATGACTGTGACGGTGCTATGTATCAGCAATATGATAAGCATGTTATAGTGAGCGAAGCAGAGGAAACTATCTCAACCTATGTTCGAACATGGAAGATTACAGGTTGGAAAGTGGGTAACACTACGTATGGTTTGGGTGAAACAGTAACTGTAACCGGTAGTCAAACCATTAGTGCGGTTCTTACATCTGTTGATGGCACGAAGACTACTACGGTCAACATCATCACCAGAACTACAAAGTACTATGAAGTAGGAGCTGATACGACGGGCAATCCTCCGGCGGGATATACTAATGTTACAGCTGACCCTGATAACCGCTATAAGGACAGTTGGACTTCCAGAAATCCTAATGATACGGATGTAAGAAACCCCAAGAATTAAGTGTAAATTCCCGCTCCGTTACGGAGCGGGAATCACCAATGGTTAAATACAATGAGATTTATTAACGATTTGATAATTGCTATTGATGAAGCAGGATTACGGATAGATGCATATA
>JAZSIT010000098.1:0-9375 GCA_045533895.1 Eubacteriales bacterium | reverse complement strand
TTTGCTAATTCCGTTGGAACTGTCTAAATAAACGCAGAACAAAAACGCGAAAAAGAGATAATAAAAGTATCGAAAACCGTAGGTGCGGCGTCCCGTAGACACAAACAAAGAAAAAATCCGTAGAAAATATCTACGGATTTTATTTTTATTCGCGTTTTTTAGAAACTTTCGCTCGGGGGGCAGTACAATCGTACAGCTCCCCACTCGCGAAAGATTTCTTCTGCGTCATTTAGACAGTTCCCTGCAAAAATTTGAGTTTTTACTTATTACAGACGATGGTTTGCTAACGGCTGTTGCTTTTGAAGTTTGATTTGAAGCAAGGAGCTGTATAAACAGATATAGAAAAGGTCTTTTAGGCGCGTGGAGCTGTACGATTGTACTGCCCACCGACTAAAAGCCTTTAGAAACGCGAAACATAAAAGGAATTTGTAAAACAAATTCCTACCAACAAAAAACAACAATGCGAGAGATAAACAAAAATCTCTCGCATTATTTATTACGGTATTATTCTTTCTCGCGTTTCGTTCTATACTGTTTAGACAGGTCTTAGAACTTAATTCTGTTTGAAATATACTCTTTAACTTCACCGATGGGCATTCTCACGCTTTCCATAGTATCACGGTCGCGGACGGTTACGCAGCCGTCTTCAACAGATTCGAAATCGTATACCACGCAGAAGGGGGTACCGATCTCATCCTGTCTGCGGTAACGCTTGCCGATACTGCCGGTTTCGTCATATTCGCACATAAAATCAGCACAAAGGTCGTTATAAATCTCCTGCGCCTTGTCGCCCAGCTTCTTGGAAAGGGGAAGGACCGCGCACTTGTAGGGTGCGAGGGCGGGGTGGAGACGGAGGACGTAACGGATGTCTTCTTTGCCGTCCTTTGAAAGGTCTTCCTCATCGTATGCATCAACAAGGAAGGCAAGCAGAACTCTGTCTGCGCCGAGGGAGGGCTCGATAACGTAAGGAACGTACTTTTCGTTGGTTTCGGGGTCGAAATAGGTGAGATCCTCGCCGGAGTGGTTGGAATGTGCTTTCAGGTCAAAATCGGTTCTGGAAGCAACGCCCCATAATTCACCCCATCCGAAGGGGAACATAAACTCAAAGTCGGTGGTAGCATTGGAATAGTGCGCCAGTTCCTTGGGGTCATGGTCACGCATGCGGATATTTTCGGGCTTGATACCAAGGTTTACAAGCCAGTTATAGCAGTAATCCTTCCAGTATACAAACCATTCAAGCTCGGTACCGGGCTTGCAGAAGAATTCAAGCTCCATCTGCTCAAACTCACGGATACGGAAGATAAAGTTACCGGGAGTTATTTCGTTTCTGAAGGATTTACCAACCTGCGCAACGCCGAAAGGCACCTTGCGGCGGGTGGTACGCTGGATATTCTTGAAGTTAACAAAAATACCCTGGGCGGTCTCGGGACGAAGGTAAACCTCTGCCTGACTGTCCTCGGTAACGCCCTGGAAGGTCTTAAACATCATATTAAACTTGCGGATGGGAGTGAAATCGCACTTGCCGCAGGAGCAGGTTACGCCGTTTTCAACGATGTAATTATACATCTCGTCGTTGGACATACCGTCAACGTGCATCTCAACGCCCTTTTCCTTGTTCCATTTTTCAATAAGCTGGTCAGCGCGGTGACGCATTTTACAGCTCTTGCAGTCAATAAGAGGGTCGTTAAAGTTTACAACGTGACCGGAGGCAACCCAAGTCTCTCTGTTCATAAGAATAGCAGAATCGAGACCTACGTTGTATCTGCTTTCCTGAACGAACTTCTTCATCCAAGCGCGCTTGATATTATTCTTTAATTCAACGCCCAAGGGACCGTAATCCCATGCGTTTGCAAGACCGCCGTATATTTCGCTGCCGCTGTAAACAAAGCCTCTGTTTTTACACAGCGCAACGATTTTTTCCATTGTTTTTTCGTTATTGTTCATATTCTCTCTCCCGATAAAATAGAAGTTTTTATATTCCCGAATATAGTATCATAAAACGGAAATATTGTCAAGAAGAAAGAAAATGAGGAATGAGGAATGCGACGCGATGCAAAGCATCGCTAAACGAGGAATTTCGGAAGCTTTTTGCACGGCTGTGCAAAAAGCCACCATCATTCCCGATATTCCCCGAAAAACATTGATTTAGCAAAGCCAAAGTGTTATAATATATCAAACTTTTATTTCAAAGGAGCTATGATATGACATCTTCCGCCACAGAAACAAAAAAGAAAAGTTTGCTATTGCCTCTTTGCGGGGTGTGTTACGGGCTTTGTGTTATACTCTATGTAATCAATCTGGTCTTACCTTGCATTTTTCAAATCCTTGGGTATCCCGCTACGATACAGGCGATAAGCATTATACTGTTTTTTATAGACGTTTCCGCAGTGATAATGGCGTGTGTAGCTCTGTTCAGAAAAAACACGGGAATCCTTCTTTCCATACCTATGTTTGTGCTGGCCTGTGCCTATATGTTCGGCGCAGTGAGGGGCGTCGCTAACGTGTTAAAGCAGATCGAGTTTATAATTCAGCACGGCGAGCAGGCAGGTCCTACTTATTTTTCCGTATCACTTACGGGTGTCATAGCGACGGTGTTTATTGCCGCAGGCTTTGCGGTGATGGGCGTTTTGTGTCTGCTCCACCGCAATAAACCCATTAAGCGGTTTTTGTATTTTCTCCCCTCTGCCGCGTTTGTCGTTTCGTTGCTTATAGACTGCCTTCTCTTTTTGGTACAGGCAATAAATACGGTTATCGCCTTTGCAGAGGGTTACCACCGCCTTTCCGTTCTTTCCGCCGGGTTTGGTTTTTGTGGGGTAAGCATGAGCTTTGGAACGTGTTTGTTGTTTGCCGCGGCAGCCCTGCTGTTTGGAATAAATTTCGTAAAAAAGCAACATTAACGTAAAAACGCACCGAACTTTTCGTTTATTATTCAAAAAAGCTCCGATATTTCGGAGCTTTTTGTGTTATTGCATTTTTGACATCTTTCGCTGAGCAAGTACCAGCTTTGAATATCTTCCGCCGGATTTCATCAGTTCCTCGTGGGTGCCTATCTCCTCCACGGTGCCCTTTTCCAGCACCACCAGCTTTGTGGAGTTGCGGAGCGTGGACAGCCTGTGAGCGATTGCGATGGTGGTTCTGCCCTTTGACAGCGCCTGCACCGCATCCTGCACCATTTTTTCGGTTTCCGTATCAAGGGAAGCGGTAGCTTCGTCAAGAATAAGTATCTTGGGGTCACGGAGTACCGCACGGGCAATAGCTATTCTCTGCTTCTCACCGCCGGAGAGGGAGCCGCCCCGCTCACTGACGTAAGTGTTGTATCCATCGGGCATTTTCATAATAAATGCGTGGGCGTTTGCCATCTTTGCCGCATTTATAACCTCTTCGGGGGTGCAGTTGGGCTTTGCGTATGCGATATTATCGTATACCGTGCCGCGGAACAGATAAGTCTCCTGCAGCACCACGCCTATCTGCGAGCGGAGTGAATGCTGGGAGTAATCCTTAATGTCGATACCGTCAATGGTAAGTGAGCCGCCCGTCAGATCGTACAAACGCATTATAAGGTTTATCATTGTGGATTTGCCCACGCCGGACCTGCCCACAATACCCACCATCTCACCGTTGTTGATATCAACGGATACGTTTTTAAGCACGTTTTCGTATGAATTATATCCGAAATACGCATTTTTGAAGGAAATATCGCCTTTTACGGCAGTATCCACCGCCGTAGGCTTATCAACTATCTCAGGCTCCTCGTCGATTATCTCAAACACCTTTGACATACTGGTAATGGCTCTCGTAAGACGGCGGGGCATATTCGCCATCCAGCGGAGAGGACCGTATATCATAGATACGTATGAAAGCACCAGCGCCATATCGCCCAGACCTATCTCGTTGCCCAAAAGCATACTTCCGAGAATATATATTGCGGCGTAGTTGCCCAGAGAAAGTGCAAAATCCGCCACGGGCATGGTAAGGTTCCATATAAGCTCGTTCCGTGCGGAAATATTGCGGAATTTCCGCGCCGCCTTTTCAAAACGGCTTTGCTCGTATTCCTCTGCGCCGAACACCTTTACCACGCGGATACCCGAGAAGATATCGTGAAGTATGGTGCCGCATTCGGAGGACGCCTGCCATTGCGCCATATAAAGCCTGTGGGTGTAACGCATAAGATAGCGGAATACCACCAGCATTACGGGGACGGGAAGGAGTATTACCAGCGCAAGGACGGGGTTGATGATAATAAGCATTACGGTTACCGCCACGAATATTATCACCATCTGGATAAGCGAGGGAATATCGTTTACCAGCACGTCGCGAAGGACCTGCGTGTCCTCGGTAACACGGTTAATAAGCTCGCCTGCGGTGCGCCGCGTTACCCCTGCAAGGGATAGCTTTTGTACGGCGGTATACACCATCTTGCGCAGGTCGGAAAGCAGACCCGTTGATGCCTTTACCACTAACGCGCTTCTCGCCACCGAAAGGAGCGAGGTAAGAAGTCCTGTTCCCGCCATAAGGAGAATAAGAGTTATAAACTCAATAAATACCTTGTTATCATCGGTATTTATTCCTGCTTTGGTAATATACTCGTTAATAAGCTGTTTGCTGATATAGGGGGATATCATAGACACCGCGGATATTGCAAACACCGTAATAAGCGAGAGGGAAAGGGGAACAATATAGGGTTTTAAGAAGGGAAGCAGCCTGCGGAGCAGTGCGGTTTTATCCACACAATGGGGGCAGGTTACCGATCCGGGGGAAAAACGTCTGCCGCATTTTTCGCAATGTGTCTTTGCGTAAGGGTCGGCAACACCCAAGCCTCTGCCCTCAAGGAAGGAGGCAAGACGCTTGGTTACGGACTGTAATTCCGCTGCCACAGACATATCTCCGCGGCAAAGCTCGGTTACGTCTCCGTCTTTTATACCCTCAACGGCACAACAGCCTACGTATTGAATATATCTCACCTCGTCAAAGGCGGTCATATCAAAACGGGTAACGGTTTCTCCTGCGGTGATACAAAGGATATTTCCCTCCATCTCTCCCGCGCCTTTTATTCTGTTGTTGTAAAAATCAAGGTTAAAAGTAAAATCTAATGTTTGCATAAAACAAATCTCTGTTTTGTCAGATTTCCTGCCCAACAAGTCCTTTTGTTGAGCCTGCGGGGGTGTATTTTTTTAGGGGTGTATTATAAATACAATTCAAGCTTTCTGAAGCTTTTTCTGTCCAGCGCCATATAGTCCTTTATCTCATAGCGGTTACCGTCTACGTCGGTAAGAACAAGACGGTTCTCGCCTACCTTGGCTATATTACGGTAGGTATCGTGCATGGAAAAAGAAAGCTTTCCCATATCGCTGTCCGCTTCCCAATAGGTGTATCCGAACTTGGCAGATACGGTGTGTATTTTTGTAATAACGGGGGTGAAATACTTTCGGTTAAGCTCGCCCTTAAGAATATTACGGATATCCTCGGGAAAATCCGCAATGCTTTTCACCATACCGTATTCCTTTCCGTCCTTGTCCTGAACGGAAATAAACATATCCGGCATATCGTAAGGGAACGCTCTGTGCAGGAACACTCTGCCAAGATCCTGCCAAAGGGGAGACAGATCTGCGTTTTCATCGGCAAGATCGTCCTTTCCCACGGGGGGAATAAACGCATTAAGCCCCACAAGTCCCCCTGCGGTAAGATAAAACCGTGCGTTTTCGGGGGTAAAATATACGGTTTCGGCAATTACGTTCATATTATTCACTCCTCTATACCGATAGTTTTAAGTGCGTCCGCCTGCATTTTGTAAAGACGGTAGTACACACCCTTTGCTTTAAGCAGCTCGGTGGCGGTGCCCTTTTCGGGCATTTTTCCGTTTTCCACAACCACGAGGAAATCCGCATCCCTCAGCGTAGAAAGACGGTGGGCTATCATAATGGTGGTTCTGCCCTTGGCAAGTGCCGTAAGAGACGCTTGTATCTGCCGCTCGGTCTGGGTATCCATTGCGGCGGTGGCTTCGTCAAGAATAAGTATTCTCGGGTCGCGGAGAACTGCTCTGGCAATAGAAACTCTCTGCTTCTCACCGCCGGAAAGCTCTTTTCCGCCCAGTCCCACACGGGTATCGTACCCATCGGGGTATTTTATAATAAACTGATGTGCGGACGCTATTCTCGCCGCCTGCATAACCTCCTCGTCGGTGGCGTCGGGGCGTGCGTAGCGTATGTTTTCCTTTATGGTTCCGCGGAACAGATAAGTCTCCTGAGAAACTATCGCCACGTTGTTTCGCAAAGTCTCAAAGGAAAGATCCTTTACGTTAATTCCGTCAATATAAATTCCGCCGTCGGACACGTCGTAAAGACGGGTGAGCAGGTTAACCAGCGTGCTCTTTCCGGCGCCGGTCTTTCCGACAATACCCACCGTCTTGCCGGCAGGCACATCGAAAGAAATTCCGTCGATAATACGGCGGTTTTCCTCGTAAGAGAATATTACGTTGTCAAACTTTATATCTCCCTTTACCGTGTCAAGACACACGGGGCTTTCGCTTTCTCTTACCTCGGGCACGGAATCTTTAATTTCAAAAAGTCTCTGCATGGCGTTCAGACATTCGCTCCACCAGTTGGAAACGTCTGCAAAGAACTGTAAAGGCCCCGTAATCAGACCAAAGTATGCAACAAAAGCGGACAGCGCGGCGTAGTCCATATTTCCGGTATGGGTCATAACCTGCCAGCCGCCTACGCCCCACACCACGTACAGACCTGCCTGAAGCAAAAAGGTGATGAGAGGGAAGGACTTTGCGCTGAGCATACCTGCCTCTGCCACCGTTTCCGCGTGGGCGCGGTTGCGTCTGTCAAACCGCGCGCTTTCCTCGTTTTCGCGGGAGAAGGATTTTACCACACGCATACCGTTAAGTACGTCGGAAATAAGTGAATTAAGGCTTCTTCTTCTCGCCCAGTTTCTCGCCCAAAGCTTGTCAAAGGCGAGGAACAGATATTTGTATACGAAGAAGAAAACGGGCACCGTAATAAATGCAAAAAGGGTAAGCAACGGGTTGGAGACCAGCATTACCGCCATTACGCACAGCAAAGTAAGCACGTTGGTTACCAGATAGGGAAATCCGTCACAGAAAAACCAGTACAGCGTGGTGGAGTCTCCGTTTACCTGGGTCATAAGTCCGCCTGTCTGGCGGGAAGTAAAGAAGGAGAGGGACAATTTATTTATATTTTCAAATATAAGCATCTTCAGGTCGTAGGTAACGTGGGCTGCCGTGCGGGAGGACAATGTGCCCACCACCAGATTAACAAGCAAAAAGGCTACACGAATACCGATAATCATAAGCACTACGGTGCCTATCATACCGTACATGCTTCCGCCTTCTTCCAAAACCTCGCCGTAAAGAAGCTGGTTTGAAACGTAGGGCACGGCAACCGAAAGCGCCGAGGACGCCAAAAAGGCAATAAGCAGAATAAGCATATACATTTTGTATCTGCTGAAAAGGGCAAGCATCTTTTTAATAAGCTTGGTTTTCTCAAGACATTTTGGGCATACTTTTCTCTGCTGGTCGGGATACCGCATACCGCATTTGGGACAGTGGGTATCTTTACCCTTTTTGTCCGAATGCTTCTTTTCGTCAATATGCCCGTCCTTTTTAATTTCCTTTATACATTCGCATATCACGTTTGCCTCATGCTTGCAGGCAGAGGATATATCGAACATAGGTATAACGTCTGTGCCGAACACCGCCGTAATACGGGCAGTGGATATAAGCATTTCGGTCTTGGGCTCTTCCATATCCGCAATAAGATAGCTGCGGTAATCAAAGCAATCAAAAAAGCTTACTCGTTTTCCGCCCTTTTTGGTGTGGACAATAATTCCCTCAGCCACCAAAAGCTCTTTTTCGGTAAGCAGAATAAAGGTATCTGCCCGTCTGCCGGGAAACGCCATATCCGACCGCATGGTAACACAGACCGAATTAATATCTATTCCTTTTTCGTTAAAGAATGCCTCCGCCGCTTTGGGCAGGGAATGAAGCTTAAGCATTTGGGTTTTCCTCAAAGATAAATTTTATATGTAAATAATACCACTTTTCCGTGAAAAACACAATAGAAAAACAATAAACTATCGGTTGCGTTTTTACACGTATAAAGTGATTTCCCAGCATAGTATATTACTTTTTGTTTACAATGTAAAGACTTGAATTAAATAAAATTATATGGTATAATATTTGCGCAAATACTGCATAATTAATCATTAGTTTTATTTTGTCCTTGATTTATTGGCATATATGTGGTAAACTACGTCAATAATGGAGGTGTTTCCAATGGCAAAGATTGCAATACTCGGCTTCGGCGTCGTAGGACAAGGCGTGTACGAGGTCTTAAATAAAAATTCTTCCCTCATTTCCTCCCGTATGGGTGAGGAGTTTGAGATAAAACGTATTCTGGATTTACGCACTTTCCCCGGACATGCTATGGAGAAAGCGGTCACTCCCGATTTTAATGATATTTTGTGTGATAACGAGATAACCGTAGTTGCAGAGACTATGGGCGGCACCACTCCCGCATACGAGTTTTCCCTTGCTCTCCTCCGCGCGGGAAAAAGCGTGGTAACATCCAACAAAGCGGTTGTTGAAAAGCACGGCACAGAGCTTCTTGCAGAAGCGGAAAAGAATGGCGTTGCATATCTTTATGAAGCGTCTGCAGGCGGCGGTATTCCCGTTATCCATCCAATGCTTCACTGCCTTTGCGCTAACCAAACGGAATCGGTGTGCGGAATACTTAACGGCACTACCAACTATATATTAACAAAGATGCGTGACGAAGGCACCCTTTTTGAGGATGCGCTTAAACAGGCGCAAGCTCTCGGTTATGCGGAAAAAGACCCTACCGCAGATATCTCCGGCGCAGACAGTGCGCGTAAAATATGTATTCTGGCAGGGATTGCTTTTAATACGGTTATTACGCTGGATAACGTTTCCGTAATGCAGGGCATTGATACCGTCACTCCCGAGGACGTTAAAAAAGCGGGAAACAGAGGTTATGCAATAAAGCTTATCGGCTTTGCAGAGAAAAGAGAGGAAAAAATCCGTCTTCTTGTTGCGCCTTGCCTTGTTAAAAAGGATACTGTGCTGGGCATTACCGATGATGTTATAAATGCCGTGACCCTTTACGGAAACTGTGTCGGCGGAGTAACCTTCCGCGGCAGAGGCGCAGGAGGCGTTGCCACCGCGTCCGCAGTGGTTTCGGATATTATCGAGGCGGCTACCGGAAAATATGTAAAGGATATTCACGTAAATTGCGGAAAAGAAATCTTCCTTTCCGCTTCTGAAGGTATAGATACTCTGTATGTACCCGAAACCGACGAGTTTATCCCTGCAGATACGCTGGAAAACCAGCT
>JAZSIT010000089.1:0-4573 GCA_045533895.1 Eubacteriales bacterium | reverse complement strand
TTCAAACGGTTCGGCAAGCCCCGTCTTGCATTTCTGGTTAACAGCGGCAACATTGATTCCATGGTTGCCCATTATACCGCCGCGCGCCGCCGCCGCAACAGTGATTATTATTCTCCCGGCGGTGTGGCAGGCAAACGTCCCGACCGCGCGGTTATCGTATATTGTAACCGCATCCGCGAAGCTTATGGCGATGTTCCTATAGTTATCGGCGGGGTAGAGGCGTCTACCCGCCGTTTTGCCCATTACGATTATTGGACAGATTCTGTCCGCCGCAGTATCCTTGTGGATTGCCGCGCCGATATCCTCACCTACGGTATGGGTGAAAATATCCTCCGCCGTATTGCGTTCCTCTTGGATAAAGGCGTGCCCGTCAAAAAGATACGGGACGTAAGGGGATGCTGCTATCTTGCGGAAAAGGATTTTATTCCCAAGTTTGAAACCGAATTTATCGGCGATTACGATACTCTAAAAACAGATAAAAAAGAGTTCGCCCGCGCATTCCAAATTCAAGCCCGCAATCAGGACCACGTTATCGGCAAGGCGCTTATCGAGGATTACGGAGATAAGATTCTTGTCCAAACACCTCCTATGCCGCCTCTCACCCGCAACGAGCTGGACGCGGTATATTCTCTTCCTTTTGAACGCGAGGTGCATCCCGATTATCTTCCTCTTGGCGGCGTTCCCGCTATAAACGAGGTAAAGTTTTCCATTGCACACAACCGTGGCTGCTTTGGCTCCTGTAACTTTTGCTCCATCGCCTTCCATCAGGGCAGGCAGGTGGTGTCCAGAAGCGTGGAATCTGTCGTAAGGGAAGCGGAAATATTGGCAAGCAAGCCGGATTTTAAGGGATATATCCACGATATCGGCGGCCCCACCGCAAACTTCCGCTTTGCTTCCTGCGAAAAACAGAAAAAGCACGGAATGTGCACCAACAGAAAATGCCTTGAGCCTTCGCCTTGTCCCAACCTTAAGGTTGACCACAGCGATTATATCCATCTCCTTGAGCAGGTGGAAAAGGTAAAGGGCGTAAAAAAGGTGTTTATACGCAGCGGTATTCGTTTTGATTACGTTATTGCCGATAAAAACGATGCATTTTTCAAAAAGCTGGTGCGCGACCACGTAAGCGGTCAGCTTAAGGTAGCGCCCGAGCATTGTGTGGATTGTGTGCTTCATTATATGGGCAAGCCCAATATTGCCACATACAACCGCTTCAAAAAGAAATTTTATGATATAACTGCATCTCTGGGCAAGGAGCAGTATCTGGTGCCATACCTTATGTCTTCCCACCCCGGAAGCAGGTTGGAGGATGCCCTTGAGCTTGCATTGTATCTGAAAGAAAACAACATAAACCCCGAGCAGGTGCAGGATTTTTATCCCACACCGGGAACTGCGTCAACCTGTATGTTCCACACGGGGCTTGACCCATTTACATTAAAGCCGGTGTACGTTCCCCGTTCCTTTGAGGAAAAACAGCTCCAGCGCGCACTGCTTCAGGCATACCGTCCCGAAAACGCGCCTATGGTCAAAAAAGCTCTGTATAAGCTTGGCAGAGAGGATCTCATTCCCGTACTGTTGCCTTATAAAAATAAAATTCAAAAAGTGCAAAAAAATCCAAAAACAAGCAAAATGCAGGGAAAAAATCACCAAAAACAAAAAACACACGATAAACGCGGAAGAAAGTAATTTCTCACCGCGTTTTTCCTTTTTTATTACAACATATATTGCGTTCTAATGAGCAAATTAATGTCGATAGCATTTTAGTCATTCAAATAAAAAAAGTTAGGTGATGCTTTTGAAAAGATTCAGGCGTTTAGCGTTTCTTATCCTTTGTGCGTGTATCTGCGTAGGTGTGCTTACCGATCTTCCCGTTTCCGCAGGACGGCAAAAGCTTATTCCCGGCGGAATGAACTTCGGTGTAAAATTTTTCACAGACGGACTTTTAGTCGTGGGCACGGCTGACGTAACCACCTCGGGAGGGCTTGTCTCACCTGCAAAGGATTGCGGCATTAAGGTTAAGGAAGCAATAATTTCGGCAAACGGCAAAAAATTATCCACTTCGGAGGAGCTTGCCCGCACGGTAAACGATAACGGTGGTAAAGAAATGACTCTTTTGGTAAGGGATGTAGGCGGCGAAGAACGGTCTGTTACCGTAAAGCCTGCCCTTTCTTCGGAAACGGGCAAGTGGTGCATCGGTGTCTGGGTGCGTGATTCCACCGCGGGTATCGGTACTGTAACCTATATAGAGGCCTTTACCGGTTCATTCGGCGGTTTGGGCCACGGTATTTGCGATACGGATACCGGTGTTTTAATGCCTGTTGGCAAGGCGTACGTGGTAGATGTACAAATAACCTCTGTAGACAAAGGCGATACCCGCACTCCCGGCGAATTAAAAGGTACTTTCGGCAAAGAGGTAAGAGGGGAGATATATAAAAATACAGATACCGGAGTTTTCGGTACTCTTTCCACGCTGCCTGCCGTCCTTCGCGAGCCTATAGAGGTTGCCAAGCGTAAAGAGGTGACCGAAGGGGAAGCAACGGTGCTTTGTCAGGTAAACGGCAAGGTCGGTGAATATGCCATTGAGATAGTTAAGGTATATAAAGATTCGGGGGAGACCAAAAACTTTCTCATCCGCGTAACCGACCCTGCCCTTCTTGAATCAACCGGCGGTATCGTTCAGGGAATGTCAGGGTCTCCCATTATCCAAAACGGACGCCTTGTGGGAGCAGTGACCCATGTCCTCGTCAACGACCACACCAAGGGCTACGGAATATTTATTGAAAATATGCTGAATACAGCAAAGTAAGTAAAAAAGACCAAAGATGGTTTTCACCTTTGGTCTTTTGCTATTTTTATATAAACTTCAGCATTTCCAAAAAGTCTTTACCAAAGTAAAATTCTCCTTCGGGCGTTTTATCCCGTGAGCTTATCTCGGTCCGGTCGTTTTTTCTGTCTTTACGTCTTACTGTTACCTTACCGCTTTCCGGAATCATTACAATTACAGGGATATGATCATTCTCAAACCTGTAGGGCTCTTTTTCCTTTAACTCATATACAAAGCTGTCCATAGTATGAAGCAGTGCAAAGGTGTAATCTTTTATCTCGTATGACTTTTCGTCAACAAAACCGAACAATATCCTCTTGCTACGTACGCCAACCAGCTTTACGCAAAAGCTTTTATTTTGACTTTTTACAGTGAAATTGTATTTCCCGCTTTTATTTCGTCCGGTCCACCAGAACACGCCGTTTTTGCAAAGTTTTAGTCCCCTTTCTTTGCATATTCTTTTCAGCTTAACGCTAAAAACAAACCGCTTTAATATCAGCTTGGGAAAGCCCAATATTGCTCCTGTCATATTGTTACCCCATGAATCCTCTGTAGATTTCGGAATATTCTCCCAAGCGGGCGGCAATGGTAAGCATAGCGTATATCAACAGCTTTTTGTGTTGTCCCCAAGCAGAAAATACGTGTATTATCTCATCTCCGGTGTTTATATCGGTGCGTTTTACTAATTTCAACTTCAAAAGGTTTTCCAGAGCGTTTTCTGCGCTTTTTATATCAATATTGCATTTTTGGGCAACTAAAGATGAGGTAAAGGCTCTGGTATCGTTTGATAAAATAAACTTTAGTACAGTTCGTGTTTCACCGTCTGCAAATCGTTTTAACACTGTCCAAGGAATATCGCTGTCAAACAGATTGGGTATATCGCTTTTTGCTTTGTTGAAAGTAAAGGCTATGTCCGCGTCCGCATATACGCCGTTTCCTTCAAGGTTACTCAAAACCAAGGTCTGTGCGTTTCTGTTTTCCCTTATATAGTCGACAGCTTCTTTTCCGCCCTCTTTGTCGTAACAGTTCCATAACCCCTGCAGAAGATTGAAAAATTCATTATACATTTCCTCATGGATATTTTGCTTTGCTAGATATTTCGTACAGTCTTTGGGTTCTATACCGAAAAGGGCGTTTATATCCGTATCCAGTGCATCTGCAATAATAGGAAGCAGCACAATATCAGGAAGTGTTATTCCGGTTTCCCATTTTGAAACCGCCTGAGGAGATATCCCCAGTAAATTGGCAAGGGCTTCTTGCGTCATACTTTTGCTTTTTCGTAAACTTGCAATTTTTCCGCCAATGTCATTGTTCATAAGATACCCTCCTATCTGTTATACTTTATTATAACCCCATTACCGGACGGAATCAATAACCTAACCGGCGAAAAACACACCTGTCAGGTTATATATACGGAAAAGCAAATAAAACAAAACGGACGCCTTGTGGGCGCGGTAATACACGTCCTCGTCAACGACCACACCAAAGGCTACGGAATATTTATTGAAAATATGCTGAATACAGCAAAGTAAAAACAAAGGTGCGTACAGAAACTCTTGCTGTCGCTGCATAATAAAAAAGCACCCCACAAATCAATTTGTGGGGTGTTTTTTGTTATAACACAGAAATTGCGGCGGTAAGTGCTGCCGTTATCTGCTTTTTTTCAAGAAAAGGATGTGTGTCTTTTGCTTGGCAGGGTAAAAAGGGAACATGTATAAACCCAACTAACACCTTTGTGTCTCTGTAATGGTG
>JAZSIT010000012.1:0-16370 GCA_045533895.1 Eubacteriales bacterium | reverse complement strand
TCTTATCATCGGTATCGTTGTAGCAGTTGTAGTTGTTGTTGCAATTGTTGTAGTTGTAGTAGTTGTTTCCAAGAAAAAGAAATAATTAAACATTAAACAGCACAAATTAAAAAAAGCGAGAGATTAACTTCTCTCGCTTTTTGTTATTCGTGTATCGAACAAATCATTATGCCAAAGATTAAAGTTCATATATAAAATATTGACTTTTCCTTCGGGGGTATGTATAATAACTATGTATGCAATTATACGTTCAGGAGGGTTTGTGATGAGAGTCAAAAAAGCTGTCATTCCTGCGGCGGGACTGGGCACCCGAATGCTGCCCATATCCAAAAGCGTTCCCAAGGAAATGCTGGCTATCGTAGATAAGCCTGCCATACAGTATCTGGTTGAAGAGGCTGTTAACAGCGGTATTACCGATATTCTTATAATCTCCAACCGCGGTAAGGAATCGCTGGAGAACCACTTTGATTATAACCCCGATTATTCTGAATCACTCCGCCGTGCGGGACGTGACGAGGATCTGGCAATGCTTAACGCCATTACCGAAATGGCCAACGTAAGCTATATCCGCCAGAACAACGCGCGCGGCTTGGGTCACGCAGTAAGTCTTGCCCGCTCCTTTGTGGGTAACGAACCTTTTGCGGTAATGTACGGCGACGATATTATTTTTTCCGAAACCCCCGTTACCAAACAGCTTACCGATATATACGATGAGTTCGGCCTTGCCGTTGCAGGCGTAAAGCACGTAGACGCTGAAAGCCTTTCCAAATATTGCTCACTTAAAGCGGAAAAGATTCGTGAAAACGTGTATCATTGCACGGATATGATAGAAAAACCCCGTCCCGACCAAGTGTTTACCGACCTCGCCATTTTGGGCAGAGTGGTGCTCACACCCGTAATTTTTGATATTCTGGATAAAACTCCTCCCGGCGCAAAAGGGGAGATACAGCTTACCGACGCCATGGCAACTCTCGCCCGTACCTACGGTATGAAGGCCTGCGTTTTTGAAGGCGACCGTTTTGACGTGGGCAGTAAGTTAAGCTATATAAAATCAAACGTATATATGGGACTTCGTCACCCCGAAACAAAAGACGAATTCCGTGAATTTATATTAAGTACCGCAAAGGAGCTTGAAAATGACACGTCCCGATAAAATAAACTATTATCTCGATATTGCACAAACCGTTTCCCAGCGCGGAACCTGCCTCCGCCGTAAATTCGGCGCTATTATCGTAAAGAACGACAGCATAGTTTCTACCGGTTACGCAGGCGCGCCCAGAGGAAGAATAAACTGCTGTGACAGAGGCACCTGCCTTCGTGAGGAAATGGCTATCCCCCGCGGTGAGAGATATGAGCTTTGCCGCTCTGTCCACGCGGAGGCAAACGCTATTATCGCCGCTTCCCGTGAGGAAATGCTGGACGCAGACCTTTACCTTGCCTGCACCGACCCTAAATCCGGTGCGGTGCTGGGCGGTACTACAAGCTGCCAGATGTGCAAAAGAATGGTTATTAACGCGGGGATAAAAAGAGTTATTGTCCGCGAGACTAAAGATACATATTCCATCTATAACGTGGAGGACTGGGTAATAAACGACGACAGTCTGGGACAGAAAGGCTATTAATGAAAAAAATACTTGCTTTAATACTTATATTTGTTTTCCTTTTATCTATGTGCGCTTGCTCGGAGGGCGAGACTCTTAAGGGATACGAGGTATCTCTTACCGAGTTCGGCTTTACCGACCCCGAGACGGGAATTGAATACGAGATGTTCTCCAACCCCATCTCCGTGTACGCGCTGGAGAAGGAGGAACCTATATGTAACGACGGCGAGACTCAGTATTATTCCATAAAATGGGAGGACAGCACCCGGTTTTTGTGTGATTCCGACGGTATGGTTTACAAGGTAGCGGGCGAACCCGATCTCACCGTTGATGTCTTTGACCCCGTTGCCGCCTTCGTTTACTACGGCTCGGCATATCTTACCACATTGTACTGCGAAGAAAAATACCGCGACCCCGAGATAAGTTATCCCGAGGACACGGAATTTCAGGACGACAGCGACCTTATTTATACCATAAGAGACGCTATCCTTTTGGAAGACGAGACCCAGCTTCCCGTCGATCTGGATGATGAAAATACCTTTACCATCCGTCTGCTTTCCGCAACCTATCCGGGTCTTTACTACGTTGTAGTATTTGCACAGGATCTTAACGGAAGCTGTTATCTTTACGACAGAGCCACCCGTAAGGCGGTTTACGCCCCCCAAGAAGTGATTGAAAGATTCCTCGGCGATGAATAAGGTATTTGCCATAACAAAAGAAAAAATACCCGCAGCCGCGGTGTTGGAAAAAGAATGTCTGGATACCGCGTGGTCGGAAAAAGCTATATCCGATTTTCTCCTTTCCCATACCGCGGTGTATCTTTACGGAGAAACAGACGGGGTTTTAAGCGGTATACTTTCCGCAACCGTTGTGTGCGGGGAAGCGGAAATAGAGAATATCGCTGTTAAAAAGGAATTTCGCCGCAGGGGAGTGGGAAAAGCTCTTGTGGACGCTTTGAAGGAAAAATGCGAAAAGATATTTTTGCTTGTAAGAGCGGATAACAATGGCGCTATCGGCTTTTATCAGTCTTGCGGCTTTGAAAATGTGGGTGTCCGCCGCGGATTTTACGGCGGTACGGACGCTTGTATTATGGAATTGAAGGTGAACTAAATGAAGATATTGGGTATTGAAAGCTCCTGCGATGAGACCGCCGCTTCCGTGGTGGAGGACGGCAGAACGGTGCTTTCAAGCGTAATTGCATCTCAGGCGGAGGTACACGCACTGTACGGCGGCGTTGTGCCCGAAATAGCCTCCCGCGCCCATTGCGAGGCGCTTTCCGGCGTTGTAAGAGAGGCATTGGAAAAGGCATCCCTCACTCTTGATGATATTGATGCTATCGGTGTGACATACGCACCGGGACTTATCGGCGCACTTCTTACGGGACTTTCCTTTGCCAAAGGACTCAGCTATTCCTGCGGCAAGCCTTTGGTGCCGGTACATCATATAAGAGGTCACGTTGCGGCAAACTATATTGCCCATCCCGACCTCAAGCCTCCTTTTATAGCTCTTGTGGTTTCCGGCGGACATACGTCCCTTCTTAAGGTAAACAGTTATACCGAATACGAAAGCATCGGTCAGACTCGCGACGATGCGGCAGGCGAAGCCTTTGACAAGGCGGGACGAATGCTGGGGCTCCCTTATCCCGGCGGCGCGGCGATGGATAGGTTGGCGTCCGCAGGCAATAAAAACGCATATAAGTTTACCATAAGCCACGTGGACAACTGCCCTTATGATTTTTCCTTCTCCGGCTTAAAGACCGCAGTTATTAATCAGGTACACACCATGGAGCAAAAGGGTATCGAGCTTACAGACACCTTCAAAGCCGACCTTGCGGCTTCCTTTACCGAAGCACTTGTAAAAAGCATCTGCATACGTGTGGATAATCTTTATGACACTGTCGGTGCTTATCCTTTGGTGCTGGCGGGGGGCGTTGCGGCAAATTCCCACCTGCGTGCAGGCCTTAAAGCACTTACCGATAAAAAGGGAGTTCCCCTTTATTTACCTCCTCTTTCTCTGTGCGGAGATAACGCGGCAATGATCGCTTCTCAAGGCTATTTTGAGTACGTTTCGGGGGCTTCTGCAGGCCTTGACCTTAACGCTTACGCCACAAAAAGTGTGTAATGTATTATACATAATGTTTTCCACATTTGGTGGAAAAGTGTGTGGATAACTCACATTTAATTGGGTTAAAATGTAAAAAATCCCCGTTTTATCTTGTGGGCAGCCCAAAAAGATGTGGATAACTATGTGGATAATGTGGATTTCATAATTTTTATTATGTCGATAAACACCGAGTTATGTTAACTCGATTATGAATAAACAGTGTGAATATTCACCATATACAGAATAAAAAATCACGCCCGTTAAGGGCGTGAAATATTTTGCGGTTTTATATTTTTATTTACGCTTTTCGCCGCCTGAAAAGCTTTGGTCGGTGCCTCCGGAAAGGAAACGAATGCTTCTTTCCACAGAGTCCTTGCTGTTGCCCCAAGGCTGGTCGTCAAAGCGGTAATCAAATTTGCGGCAGAACCAGGAAACATCATCCTTCAGAGTGCCCAGATATCCTCTTACCAGCTTGTCCGCATCCTCAAAAAGGCTTGTGTAAACCTTTTTGGGCACGTTGCCTGCGGCGGCATTCAAAAGCCGTTTGTAGTGGGGAAGACATATTACCGTGGCAGAATTAAACTTTTTGCGGAATTCTTCCTCGGTCTCATAAAGATATACCGCAGTGGCAAACATTTTCTTAAACTTTTCCTCAACACGGTCGCAAACGTAACAGCTTTCCTCCAGCTCCTGAATACGCTTTACCGGCTTCGCTGATGCATCGCGTGCAAGCAATCCGCCGGGGGATAAGTCTTTTTTAAGCGTTTCCAGATGGCTTTCCAGCATAAGCGCCATACCAAGTCGGTTTTTCATGGTAAACATACGGCGGTAATGCTTTCCGCAAAAGCCCTTTTGGTTAGTCTTTTGCCGTACATCGGGCTCCATCATGGATGCGCCCAGAATAAGGTCTAATTCGGTTTCCTCAAGATTTTCAAAAAGCATGCAAAAGGGGCAGTTTCCCCCGCAGTTTTCAAAGGCTTCGTTAACGGGGATGGTATAAATGTGTTCGTGCAAAAATATCACCTCTTAAAATACATTATACATTATATAGGCGATATTTGCAAGAAAAGGTTTTTAATATATGGAAGTTATTTTTGAAAAAGACAGAGTAATTATAAAAAACGGCGGTTATCTTCTGCTTGACCAGACACTTGACTGCGGTCAGTGCTTCCGCTTTGATAAAAATACAGACGGTATCTGGCAGGGAATAGCCAAGGGGAAAAGTCTATCCTGCTTTGATTCGGGAGATACCACCGTGCTTCTTTGCAGTAAAGAAGATTATCTTTCCGTTTGGCAGGATTATTTTGATATAGACAGAGATTATTCCGCCGTGGTAGAAACACTTAAGCACGATTCGGTCTCCTATTCTGCGGCGCAGCACGGCAAGGGAATACGCATACTCAAGCAGGATAAATGGGAAACGCTGATTTCCTTCATTATTTCCCAAAACAACAATATCCCCCGTATTAAAAAGATTATTTCTTCCCTTTGCACCCTGCTTGGAGACCCCGTTCAGGGCGGAGGCTACTCTTTTCCCACAGCCCAAAGAATACTTGAAGCGGGCGAAGAAGGACTTGCTCCCATAAAAGCAGGCTTCCGCACAAAATATATACTCGATGCGGCATACCGAGTAGCGACCGGCAGTATCGACCTTGAGCATATTGCCGCTCTTCCTTATGAGGAAGCGGAAAATACACTTATGCAGATAAAAGGCGTGGGCAAAAAGGTTGCGTCCTGCGTCCTTCTTTTCGGATATGGATTTTTGTCCGCCTTTCCCGTGGATGTTTGGGTAAAACGGGTTGTGGAAAAATATTACGATGAGGATTTTTCTCCCGATATTTTGGGCGAATATGCAGGTATTGCCCAGCAGTATCTCTTTTACAGAGAGCGGTACTTGAATTAACACAAAAAGACCCGCTTGACACTTCAAGCAGGTCTCTTTTGGGGTTATTTTGCGGATGTTTTATCAGCCGCAGCAGCAACAGATGATGATCGCTATAAGAATAATGATCCAGCAATAGTTGCCGTTATTTCCGAAAAACTGGTCAAAGCAAGCCATCAGGCATCCTCCCTTCCTATTTGCATAATATGCTTTTTCGTCAAACTCTGTTACAAAACAGTGCTTTGCTCTTTCTTTTGCTTTTTAATCCGATAATACAGTGATATGCGAGGTAAAACGAAAATGATAATTCTTGCTTCAAAATCTCCCCGCAGGAGAGAGATTCTTGAAATATTGGAATGTGAATACCGCAGTGTCCCGGCGGATACCGATGAAACGGTAGTTCCGGGCATGTCTCCGGCAGATACGGTCATGCTTTTTTCCGCCCGCAAAGCGGAGGCAGTGCGTGCTGAAGCCGAAAAAAGCGATATTATTTTGGGAATGGACACCATGGTGTGTATCGACGGAAAACTTTTAGGCAAGCCGAAGGATGAGACGGACGCTTTCCGTATGCTTCGCATGTTAAGCGGAAGGCACCACAACGTGGTCACGGGATACACGGTGATATGCGGCGATAAAAAGGAGACCGGCTGTGTTTCCACCGATGTGTACTTCAAAACCCTTTCGGACGAGGAGATAAATTGGTATATATCCACTTCTGAACCTATGGATAAAGCAGGTGCTTACGGTATCCAAGGGAAAGGATCGCTGTTTGTAGAGCGTATCGACGGCGATTATTTTACTGTTTTGGGCTTTCCCGTTTGCCGTGTCTTTGAAGTTATTAAAAAATTACAAAACAATTAAAGAAATATGTAATTTTTATTGACTTTATATGCAGTTATGTGTATAATTAATATGAAAAACCAATACAAGGAGACGGCATTTATGAAATTCACCAAAAAGACTATCGCGCTTGTTTTGGCGCTGGTCATGGTCGGCTCTCTCGCATCCGTAATGGCATTTGCCGCTTACGATATGGAAGCTACTTCCGATGCGTATGAAGTTGCCGACAATGTTTTCCACACCACGTATGAAATTACCAGCGGTGAAAACGGCAATAAGGTTACTACTCAGATTCTTGAGTTCGATCCTGCAGACGGCTACGTTCCCGTAGTATATGCCGGTAACGCAGGTTGGACATCTGTGCTTAAGACCCACTTTGAAAAAGCATCTATCGATCGTTGGGGCTATGAACCTGTTGCGGTTATCAACGGTTCTTTCTTCAATATGACCAACGGCTTCCTTAACGGCATCAATATTACCGACGGCAGAATTACCACCGCTCATACCGGCTATACCGGCGAGATGATTGTGTTCAACAGCGACGGTAAAATATCTGTCGTTAAGAGCAGCCTTGATTATCAGATCTATGCAAACGGCAAGGAGCTTAAGAGCGCACTTGCATACGTCAACAAAGTAGACGGAGGCACCGCCGGCGATAAGCTTTATTACTGGGATTCCGCTTGCGGCACTATATCCGATTCCGCTGAATACGAAAAAGGCGTTGAAGTGCTTTTCAATAAAGCAAACAACACCGAACTTTCTGTTGGCGGTACTTTGGTTGGTCAGGTTGTTTCCGTAGGTGTAGATACTAACGGAACTAACATAGATACAAACCAGTTCGTTCTTTACTGCAAATCCGCTTCTCCCTTCGCAGATACTCTTAAAGCTCTTAAAGCAGGCGATGAAGTTCAGATTACCGTAAATGAATCTATAGAAGAGTCCAGAGAAGTTATGGAAAACTGCTCTTCTGCTATCGAAAACGTTGGCTGGCTTGTTAAGGATGGCGTAGACCAGACTCACATCCAGAGCGTTATCGGTTCTCACAGTGTAACTCTTGACAGAGGTTGGACCGCATTGGGCGTTAAGGAAGACGGTTCTTACGTATTCCTCACCTCTACCGACGGCGGCGCAGGCAGTGGCAAATGTATCACTCTTCGCGATGTTGCAAAGACATTGATGGAACTCGGCTGTGTAAACGCTTTCCGTATGGACGGCGGCGGATCCTCCGCAATGTACCTTGCTGATGCAGGCAACGGCGAGCCCGGCTACGTTCAGTACTCCAGCCGTTCCGTAACCGACTGTATTATGGTTGTTAAGCGCTCCTCTCTGCTTCCTACCGAAGAGCTTGTAAAGGCTCTTGACGATGCAATTGCAGAAGCACAGGCAGCTTATGATGCAGAAGGCGAAGAGAATATCGGTACCGCACTTGCTGCTGCAAAGGCTGTTCGCGAGAGCGATACTTCTACCGAAGGCGATTACAAGCGTGCTATTATGCTGCTTTCCTCTGCTCTCGGCGGCAAGAAGGAACTCCAGGGACTTATCGCAAAGGCTGCTACCATAAACTTCCTTGATTACTCTGAATACGTACTTAACGAACTTCGCGCTGCTTATAACGCCGCTACTACCGTTGCAGGCGATAAGAACGCTACTTCCGATGATATTAAATCCGCATATAACGACCTGCTTTATTGGTACAGCCTTTCCGGCGACCAGAGCGTAAACGTTGCATACGGCAAGGATTATACCACTTCTAAGGTTTCTAACGGCTCTTATCCCGATACCAACGGTGTTGAACTTACCGACGGTGCTCTCGGCAATGGCGACGATGCATATTCTCCCTCTTGGGCAGGCTTCAACGGCGCTTCCGATAAGAAATATGAAATAGTTGTTGACCTTGGCGAAGTTTATGGAAATATCGGCAACTTCAGCATTAACGTTCTTCAGCTCAAGAGCTGGGGTATCACAACTCCCTCCGGCTACAAGGTTTACGTTTCCGACGATAACACCGCTTGGACCGAGGCTGCTTCCGTAAGCGTTTCTACCGATATTTACAATTCCGATACTACCGGTGCTCATACTATTGAGGCAACTCCCGCTTCTGCTGTTTCCGGCAGATACGTTAAGTTTGAGCTTACCGCAGCTTCCTCCTTCATTTTCATCTCCGAAGTAAACGTATATGTTGACTACGATGCAATAGAAGAAGGTCTGTTCCTTACCGATTTCAACACCTCTATTCTGGCTGACTATACTTCCATCTTTACTTCCGGTACCATCACTGCAGCTTCTCACAACCCCAAGTGGACTCAGAACATCTGGCTTGAGTGGAATGATGCTGTTGACGCATACGTTGTTACCAAGAACACCTTCGGTAACGGCAGCTTTGCAGATTACACTCTTAAGGAAGGCGAAATCCTTATCTCCGTTCACCGTGATTCTGCAGTAGCAGATATGAACAGAGCACTTGCAATAGCCGCAAAGGTTGGTCAGGTTCTGGTTACCAACGGTATCGATGTTGAAAACTGCACCACCGAGATTGGCGCTTACTTCTATTTTGATGACGGTATTGTTACCGGCGACGTTAATTTGAACGGCGAAGTAGACGCAAACGACTACCTTATGGTAAGAAGAGCAGTTGTAGGCACTATGGAGCTTACCGCAGATCAGATTGATATAGCTGATATTAACGAAAACGGCAAGATCGACGCTAATGACTATCTTCTGCTTGAGAGAATTTATCTTGGCACCTACAGCAAATAAGTAAATGTTTCACAATACCGCACCTTCACGGTGCGGTATTTTTTTATCCCCGCAGACGTATAATTAGCGGAGGTGATAATAAAAATGCTTTCTGCACTTGCGTACTTTTTTTCAAGAGTTGTCTGTATGTTTTTGCGTGTGTCCGGCGGCAATAATTTTCCGCCGCCACTGTCCGCAAAGGAGGAAAAACGGCTGTTTTTAATGGCGCGCGAAGGGGATATGTCCGCTCGCAACACTCTTATCGAACACAATCTCCGTCTGGTCGCCCATATAGTTAAAAAATACTATTCCACATATCCGGATCAGGACGATCTGGTTTCTGTGGGAACTATCGGACTTATAAAAGCAATAGATACTTTTGATGTTGAAAACGGCGCCCGCTTTGCTACTTATGCAGGTAAATGCCTGCAAAACGAAATACTAATGTATTTCCGCTCTCGAAAAAAATATGCAAACGAAGTCAGTATCGAAGAACCGGTAGATATAGATAAAGACGGAAATCCTTTAACCTATATGGATATAATAAGTACCGACGAGGATATGGTGGACGAAATAGAAACCCGTATCCGTTCCACGGCTGTATATAAGGCTATTGAGCAGGTGCTTACCCACAGAGAACGCACTATAATCCTACTGCGCTACGGTCTTACTACTCAGGGAAAGGAGTATGCACAGCGTGAGGTGGCAGAAAAAATGGGTATTTCCCGCTCATACGTGTCGAGGTTGGAAAAGGGTGCTTTGGAAAAGCTGAGCGAGTATATGAAAAAGCGAAATCTTTAGTAAAAAACGCTTGAAAAGACAGTGTTTGTATAGTATAATCACAGTATAGATATTTAGAAGGAAATATTAGTATGTTACCGTATTTATTCGTATTGCTTTTAAGCATGGTTCCCGTGCTGGAGCTTCGTGCCGCTTTACCGCTGGGACTTTTGTATTACGATATGAACCCCGTGGTGGCATTTATTTTGTCATTTATCGGCAATATGCTTCCCATACCCTTTTTGGTAGTATGGGGCAGGCAGGTACTTGAGTGGCTGGCTTCCTATAAAAAAATAGGAGCTCCCTTCCGCTGGATACTCCGAGTAGGCGAAAAAAAGGTGGCAAAGATGCACCGTACCCTGTTTTTGGGACTTTTGTTGTTTGTTGCAATTCCTCTGCCCGGCACAGGCGCATGGACCGGCGCTCTTATTGCGCTTACACTTAATCTAAAACTAAAAAAGGCAATTCCTCCAATCGCCTTGGGTGTATTTATTGCAGGAGTTATTGTTGCCATCGCTTCCTTTGCCGGCGGCGGCTTGGCAGAAATTTTTGTTTCAGACAGACTTATTGAATTTTTCAGTAAATGAAAGGATGTTAGCATATGAAAAAAAGATACGTTGCCCTTATTCTGTTGCTGATAATGGTTGCGGCGGCATTTGCAAGCTGTAATATCGCAGGGTCCGACACTTCTAATGTTTCGGAAAATTCCGTTGACGATAGCTTTTTCGGCCTTGACTTGCCCGATGACCTGCATTACGGCGGTAAAAAGACAGTAAAGTTTCTTACCACTTCCACTAACGATGACTGGTCTTATCAGATTCAGCCCGCTTCTAATCCCGGTTATTCTGCAGAAACCGTGTCTGCCATCGTTTCCGCGGCGGCAGAGCGTACAAGAATAGTCGAGGAAAAGCTGGGTATTGTCATTGAGGAGCAGGTAGTCTATACTTCCAACCGTTACGGCGGCGAAATGTACCAGCGTATCATAACCGATATGTCTATGGGCGGCAGTGATTATCTCATTTGTATGCCCGCTTCTACCGAAGCGGCTATGCTGTCTACCGAGGGCGTGCTTCTGGACCTTGCTTCCCTTGAAACTCTGGATATCACCAACGAGTGGTGGTCCCAGTCCTTTAACCAGCGTGTTGCTATTGCGGGAAGCGTGTATTTCACCATCGGTGATATGGGCTACGTAAACAAAAATGCTACTCTTTTCGTTGCGTTCAATAAGAATATGGTAGAAGAAAAACATCTCTTAGAGGATTACGGTTATTCTTCTCTGTATGAAATGGTTGACGACGGTGCTTGGACACAGGACGTTATGTTTGCAATGTCCAAAGCTGTATATCAGGACCTTAACGAAAACAATAAGCCCGATGTTGGCGATATTTTAGGCTTCGCGCAGCAGGACGGCGTTATTGCTTGTCTCCTTTCCGGCGCAGGCGAGACTATCGTTTCTCCCGATGCGGAGGGTTATCCCGCACTTACTGTTAAGAACGAGCGCGTTATCTCTCTCATTTCCGACGCACAGGACTTTTTGCAGGATCCCACCAGCGGATTTATCTCCGCAAACGATTACTTTAACGTTTCCGGTGTTCCCGTTTCAGACGTAATTGTTCCCGAATTCAAGGCAGACCGTCTGCTGTTCTTAATGGAGGCTGTACTTAACCTGCCTCTCCTCCGCGATATGGAAAATGATTTCGGCGTTCTTCCCACTCCCAAATATGATGCGGAGCAGAAGGATTATTATTCCCGTATCGGCGGTTGGTCTTGTGATACCGTTTGTATCCCCGCATTTGTTGAGGGTGAGGATCTTGAATTGGCAGGCTACGTGCTGGATGCACTTGGCGCCGCTTCCAGAGCAAATCTCAACAACGTTTATTACGAGCAGACCCTTCAGTACCAGATCTCCCGTGATGATGAATCCATGCGTATGCTGGATATAATCTTTGAATCCCGTATTCCCGACACCTGTGAGATATACCGTTGGGGCAAGATGTACGATACCGTTATCGGTATGTATAAAGCCAGCAAGGACTCCTTTGTTTCCGCTTACGAATCCGCTGAGGCAGAAACACTTGCCGAAATAGAAGAAACCGTTGAAATATTTAAGGAACTCCAAAAGAGTAACTGAAAGGATACATAATTATGGAAAAAAGATTTTCGATCGGCGTAATGACCGATTCCTTCAAGAAACCCTTTTTCGAAGCACTTGACAAGGCTGTTGAAGTAGGCGCGCAGGGCATTCAGCTTTACGTTGTTGAGGGCGAAATGTCCTACAAGACCTTTGACGATGCAAAGGTAAGGGCTGTTAACGATGCACTTGCTTCCCACAATCTGGTAGTTTCTGCTGTCTGCGGCGATTTCGGCGGACACGGTTTTGCTACCGAGGAAGAAAACGCTTGGAAGATTCCCGCCTCCAAGGAAGTTGCACTTCTTGCAAAGAAGCTTGGCAGTTCTGTTGTTACCACCCATATCGGCTGTGTTCCCGATGACAAGAATTCTGAGGAATATATCCGTATGAAGAACGCCTGCAAGGATATGGGCGATTACGCGGCTTCTATCGGCGTAACCTTCGCTATCGAGACCGGACCCGAAAAGGCAACCGTTCTGGCTGACTTTATCCGTGACGTTGGCAGCAAGGGTATCGGCGTAAATCTTGACCCTGCTAACCTTATAATGGTTACCGGCGATGACCCCGTTCAGGCAGTTTATACTCTTAAGGATTTCATCGTTCACACCCACGCAAAAGACGGTATTATGATCAAGCAGACCGATCCTAAGATCATTTACACCTTCTTTGCAGAAGGCGGTATTGAGGATATGCGTATGTCCGATTACTTCCTCGAGCTTCCTCTCGGCGAAGGCAAGGTAGATTTCGATGCATATCTCAACGCGCTTACTGATATCGGCTTTAAGGGCTTCCTTACCATCGAGCGCGAGTGCGGCGCTGACCCTTACGCAGATATTCTTAAGGCGGCAGACTTCCTCAGAAGCAAAATATAAAAGCGAGGTAAAAAAATAATGGCAAAAAAGATTGGTTTTATAGATTATTATCTTGATGAATGGCACGCGCTGAATTATCCCCAGTTTATAAGAGAAGCTACCGACGGCGAGTTCGAGGTTGCTTACGCTTACGCTGAAATGGATAAGCCCGGCGGAATGACTACCGATCAGTGGTGCGAAAAGTACGGCGTACAGCGTCTTGACAGCATTGACGAGGTTGTTGAAAAGAGCGATTGCATTATCGTTCTTTCTCCCGATAACCCCGAGCGTCATTGGGACCTTTGCCAGAAGCCTCTCCGCAGTGGCAAATGCGTTTACGTTGACAAGACCTTTGCTCTGGAAAAATCCACTGCAGAAGCACTTGTTAAGATCGCAGAAGAAAGCGGCACTCCCTTCTTCTCCACCTCCGCACTTCGTTTTGCAGATGAACTGAAGGATATTGACAGAGAGGGCATCTGCTTTATCAACTCCCGCGGCCCCGGTAACTTTGATACTTATTCCATCCACCAGATCGAGCCTATCGTTGTTCTTATGGGCAGCAAGGCAAAGAGAATTATGTCTGTTGGTAACGGTAAGTATGAGAGTATGGTTATCGAGTTCGAGGGTAACAGAAGCATCGTTATGTCTCAGTACGGCTGGACAGGCGTAGATTTCAGCATGCTGGTTAACTACGAAGACGGCAAGACCGTTTCCGTTCCCGCAATGAGCAATACCTTCCCCAACTTTATTAAGGCTATGTGCGATTTCTTCCGTACCGGCGATATCAAAGCCGCTCACGACGAGACCGTTGCTATAATGGGTATTATCGAAGCAGGCAACAAGGCACTTGCTAATCCCGGCGTTTGGATCGAAATCTAAAAAAATCGGGAACTGTCTAAACTTTGCAGACCGAAACGCGAAGAATATAATAACGAAATAACAAATGTGAGAGGTTTCATATAATCTCTCGCATTGTTGTTTTTATAGGTAGGAATTTGTTTTTTACAAATTCCTTTTTTATTTCGCGTTTCTAACCACTTTCGCTCGGGGGGCAGTAGTAATCTACAGCTCCCCGCTTGTGAAAGATGGTTTCTGCTTTGTTTATACAGTTCCTTGCTTCAGCGATACTCTTGCTACTACAGCCGGTAGTTTCGTGTAGAGAAGGGGCTGGCCCCTTCCGCATAGAAATGTAAAAACTCCGCAGACGTAAAATCTACGGAGTTTGATCTTTTTACTCTGTTTTTTCAATTATTAATTCGTTTTCTTCGTCTGAATTACCCGTAAAAAACGAATTGAAATGCACATGTGCTCCTTGTTGAATATCGTCACTTGCCAAATACAGCATTTGCTTTGCGAATGATATCAGCGCTTCTTTGTTCCCGCGCAGCACTATTTGGTTGCCGTTTACCTCAACAGAATATTTACCGTTTCTGTCCCAAACAACATCAATATCATTTCCGTCATGATCGGGTATATCAACAGTTATACGCATGGCTCCTCCAAATATTAATTCTCGTGCAATTTATATGCTGTCATGGTGTTTTCCATCAGCATTGCTCTTGTCATAGGGCCGACGCCGCCGGGAACAGGGGTGATATAGCTTGCCTTTTCGGCGCAGGAAATGTAATCGCAGTCGCCGCACAGCTTGCCTTCACTGTTTCTGTTCATACCAACGTCAACAACTACCGCGCCTTCTTTTACCATGTCGCCCGTAACAAAATTTGCTTTTCCCACAGCGGAAACCAGAATATCTGCTTCTCTTGTAACAGCCGCAAGGTCTTTTGTCTTGGAATGGCATACGGTTACGGTACCGTTACGGTCAAGGAGCATCATAGCCGCAGGCTTGCCTACGATGTTGCTTCTACCGATTACCACGCAGTTTTTACCTGAAATTTCAATGGAATACTCATCCAGCACTCTTATAACGCCTGCAGGAGTACAGGGAAGCATACAAGGCACGCCTCTGAACAGCTTCCCGGCAGATACGGGATGGAAGCAGTCTACATCCTTATCGGGTGCGATACGCTCAAGCACCGCAGTAGAGTCTATATGCTTGGGCACGGGAAGCTGACATAGGATACCGTCAACGTTGTTGTCAGCATTAAGCTTGTCTATAAGGGCAATAAGCTCTTTCTGGGTGGTCTCTGCAGGCAGAGTATATCCTTCGGAAATAAATCCAACCTCTTCGCAGTCTTTTTTCTTGTTGCGCACGTAAACTGCGGATGCAGGGTCCTCGCCCACAAGAATTACTGCAAGGCAGGGAATACGCTTGTTTTCCTTTGCAAGCGCCTCTACCTGCGCTTTAACGCCGTCCTTTACCTTTGCGGCAACGGCTTTTCCGTCAAGTATTATTGCCATCTGTATTTTCCTCACATTCGGTTACGGTTTCTTCGGTTACTTCTTCTGCGGTATCCTGTACGGTTACTTCTTCCTCGGTAACGCCGTCAGCAAAAGCGGCTTTATAGCTTTCAAGCTCTGCGGTATCCTTCTTGCTCTTGTTGTAAAGCAGCAAAATACCCACAATTGCCGCAACGCAGGTTAAAAATCCTATTACGCTGTTAAGCTTTATTACTTCAAAAACATACAGCGAATCGGTACGGAGCAGTTCGATAAATCCTCTGCCCAACCCATACCAGGCTGCGTACATAAGGAAGCATTGTCCGTCAAACTTTTTCTTTTTATAAAAGATGTTTATAATAATAAATCCGGTAAGGTTCCACAGAGATTCGTAAAGGAAGGTAGGATGCACGAATTCCGCGCTGACCTTGGTCTCCACTCCGTTAATTATCTCGGTGTAGTAAGCCCCCTCCAGCTTCATACGCCAAGGGAGTTTTGCCACGTTTTCAGACCAACCGTAGGCTTCTCCGTTAAAGAAGTTGCCCCATCTGCCCATGATCTGACCGATCATTACGGCAGGCGCGGCGGCGTCCAGCACACGGAGAACCATTAATTTTCTTAATTTGCTGTATACAAGTATTGTCAGCGCGCCAAAGATAACTGCGCCGTATATAGCAATACCGCCGTTCCAGATGCTTATTGCGCTCCACAGATCGGGATATTGGTCGAGATTAGTTATAACGTACAGAGTTCTTGCGCCGATTATGGCAATGGGAACGGTAAACAGGGCGATATTGTAGCAATCATCCTCACGGATATGCTCGAACTTTTTAGCTCTCCACAAAAAATATGAAAACGCCAGCACAATTCCTATTGCTATAATAATTCCGTACCAGTATACGGTTATTCCGTCGCCAATGGGAATGGTAAACGCCGCGCGGTTCAGTTCAAACTGCTCTATACCAAGGCCGGGAAATCCTACTTTTGTCATAAAAATATGCTTCCTTTCTCTGTTTATTCTTCGGGGAACACAATAGATATTACAGATTTTTCCATATCGTATCCCTGCATAAATCTGCTTTTTACGCCTTCATAGGTGATATTACCGA
>JAZSIT010000085.1:0-24381 GCA_045533895.1 Eubacteriales bacterium | reverse complement strand
GCCGCGGTGGAAATAAAACTTTTTGTATGGGAATATATTGCGCGGGGCACAGTGGGAACAAAATGATGTTCTATAACCAATTCCCCGTTCTGATACAAAGCAACGGCCTCGCAACCGGGATTATCCTGCTCAAGTGCGAATATGAAGGTCTCTACCCTGTTTTTCATAAGACGAATGCTCCTTGAATTTGATTACTTGATTTTATCCCTTACAAACGGGTTTGTCAAGTTTTAAGACAAAAAAATAAATGACCCTTGATCGACTTTCTTTACAATCGACCAAGGGTCATTTATGTTCTGTCTTATTATCCAACATCATTTTAACCTCTCTTTCGTAAATTGAACGCTCATTCCTCAACAGCAACTCTGGTAGCATGCACCGATTTATATATAAATTTCTCTTAAGCGAGATGACTCTGTGTTTTGTATCGGGCTACAATATTGAAGAAGATACGTTATTCCGGAGAAAATTTTTGAAGATATAATAATATCGCCTTTTACTTGTCTTAATTCTTAAAATCGTTCCTTTGTTTGGATAAGTTGATGCTTTCCTAAAAGTTGTTTACAATAAAACACAAAATAATATTAAGAAGGATAATCGTAATTGCTCGTGTTAGAATTTTAACCGGAAGATTTTTTTGATGGGGAGACTTTTTTGAACTTGATTTAACAACTTATCTTATTCTCTGAAGTCTCTTACTGATTGTACATTGGTATCACCCTCTCTGTGACTATATAATATCATACGGAAACCTATTTTTCAATGCACATTGTATACAAAATGCACTAATATTTTTTGTGTAATGCGTAGAAGTTGGTGAAAATGCCAACACAAGTATTGACTATACAATAAAAATGTGTTATTCTGTATGTGTTGGGGACTTTAACGCCAAATTATCGACAGCTTCGTGACTGCACCGTGAAGGTTGCAGTCTCTTTTTATTGCCGTCCACGCTTGAAAGAAAGCAAATATTGTGATATACTTATTTTCGGCGTGCTTGAAACACATATTAATTGAACAGAATAACGGTACGAGCAAGAAAGCATTTTGAAACGAAGGAAATACAGGTACCTATGATAACCACCGTACTTTTTGATCTTGACGGAACTCTGCTTCCCATTGACCAGGACTCTTTTATAAAAGAATATTTTGAATATCTTACTATGCATATGGCGCGGTACGGATATAACTCCAAGAGATTTTACAAAACAATATACAACGGGTCTGTGAACATGCTTACTAACAACAGCGGAAAGACAAATGAAGCAGTATTTTGGGAATGTTTTACTCAAGAGTTCGGGCAGGATGCGCTAAATGACAAGCCATATTTTGACGAGTTTTACAAAATCAGCTTTATAAAGCTGAAAAAGCATTGCGGATTCAACCCCGACGCGCGCAAAATCGTATATATGCTCAAGGATGCAGGCATGCGGGTTATACTTGCCACCAATCCTCTTTTCCCTGCTGTTGCTACAGAAAGCAGAATTCGCTGGGCGGGACTTGATCCGACAGACTTTGAATTTTACACCACATACGAAAACTCTTACCACTGCAAACCAAGCCGCGCGTACTACGAGGACGTGCTGAAAGATGCCGGAGTTGACGCCGGTGAATGCATTATGGTGGGCAACGACGTAAGTGACGATATGCCTGCGCGCGATATGGGAATGAAGGTATTTTTACTCACGGATTGTCTTATAAATACCCGAAACGCAGATATATCACAATACCCCAACGGCGGATTCAAAAAACTCGAGGAATATCTTAAAAACAATATATAAATAAAGAGCAGTTTACCGAAACTGCTCTTTTTATTGGTGATTGGGTTTAACTGTTTTGCAAAAGCTGCTTATTATACTGAAGAGTATAAAGCTGATAATATCTTCCCTTCTGATGGAGCAGTTCCTGATGCGTGCCCTGCTCAATAATCTCGCCATGGGAAAGGAGAATTATATTATCCGAATGCTGTATTGTGGAAAGACGGTGAGCCACCACCAGCATTGTGCCGATATTCTTCATTTTCTCAAGAGAATCCTGAATGAGGAGTTCTGTCTCGGTATCTATATTTGCAGTTGCCTCGTCAAGAATCATTACCGCAGGACGGTGGATGACTGTTCTGGCAAAGGAAAGAAGCTGACGCTGACCCGCAGAAAAGTTATTACCGCGCTCACGCACTACCTCGTCAAGACCGTTTTCAAGCTTATTTATAAAGGAATCGGCGTTGACGTACGCGCAGGAGGACATGACCTCGTCATCTGTAAAGCTATCCTCGCGGAGGACGATATTACTGCGGATGGTGCCGGAGAACAGGAAAACATCCTGAAGCATCTGGCCGAAATGGCGGCGCAGAGAGGATATTTTAATTTTCTTGATATCTATACCGTCAATAAGTATCTGACCTTTTTGAATATCGTAATTACGGCAGATAAGCGAAAGTATGGTAGACTTGCCACTTCCTGTAGAACCTACAAATGCCACTGTCTGTTTTGCCTCTACCTTGAAGGAAACGTTTTTAAGCACCCATTCATCGGGGTTATAGCAAAACCACACGTTTCGAAATTCAATCTCGCCGCGAATAGACTCAAGCTCAACCGCATCGGGCTCATCAGTAATTTCGGGAACCATATCCATAACCGTGAAAATCTTTTCCGCAGAAGCGAAAGCGGACTGAAGCATGTTAAACTGCTCTGCCAAGGTCTGAATAGGGTTAAAGAACTTGGAGATATACATATAGAAAGTTACAAGTATATTCGCAGTTAATGTCTGACCGAGGAACACAGTCTGCTGTATATAGCCTTTACCGCCCAGATAAAGCAAGCACAGCACCGAAGATATATACAGCATATACACCATGGGGCGGAACACGCCGAATACAAATATCTGCTTTTGCTTTGCCTTGCGCAGCTTTGAGCTTTTACCCAAGAAGTCCTGCATTTTGCGGTCTTCGCGGTTGAAGATCTGAGTAATCTTTATACCAGAAAGATTTTCGGAAAGATAAGTGTTAATATCCGTAGTTCCGTCCTTAACCTCGCGGTATGCCTTGCGGGAAAATTTACGGAATATCCATGTGAACAGTACCACAAAAGGCACAAAGCAAAGAACCATTATGGTAAGCTCGTAATTAAGGAAGAACATGGCGGTAAGCACGCCCAGGATTACGAAAACGTTTTTTACCATGGTTACGAGAATATTGGTAAACATCATGGAGATGGCGTTTGTATCGTTGGTAACGCGGGTTACAAGCTTGCCCACCGGAATTTTGTTAAGCTGGTTATGAGAAAGACTTTCTATATGTGTAAACAAGTCCTGACGAAGAGTGGAAAGTATCTTCTGGCCTGTTTTTTGAAGAATAATAGCCTGAAAATAAGTGCACAGCATTGAAATTACCAGAATGCCTGCGTATGCGGCGACTCGCATGAACAATGCAGAAAGTTCAAAATCCTCCACCACAAGTTTTTCTATATCACCAACAAGTATAGGCGCGATGATATCATAGGAAATAGATACCAGCATTATTATAAGCGCCAAAAGGAAAGAAGCCCAATGAGGACGGGCGTATATGAGAAGGCGTTTTACAATCTCCCCGTCTTTCATGTTGCGGTCGAAGCCGATAGCTTCTTTTTTGTTTTTCATAAGAAGGTATGCTAAGACAAATATCAGCGTAAACACACCGATTACCGCGCCTACCACCAAGAGAGGGAAATATTCACGCATTGTGTTCACCCTCCTCTTCAAGTTTCTGAAGGTCAACCATTTTGCGGTAATCCGCATTGGTTTCATAAAGCTCATCATGAGTGCCGACGGCGGCAACAGTGCCATCGGAAACGAAAAGTATTTTGTCCATTTCCCGTATAGTGGATATTCTATGGGCAATAAGCAAGGTAGTCTTGCCCTTGCGGGTAACGCGCAGGTTTTCAAGAATTGCTTTTTCGGTCTTGGTATCAACTGCGGAAACCGAATCGTCAAGAATAAGTATGGGCGAATTTCTCATAAGTGCGCGGGCAATGGAAATACGCTGTTTCTGACCGCCGGAAACGGTAACACCCCGTTCACCCAGAACGGTTTCATATCCTTCGGAAAATTCACGTATATTGCCGTCTACGTCTGCATACTGTGCCGCTTGAGAAACGGTATTTTCGTCATATTCATCCACACCGAAAGCGATATTCGCGGTAATGGTATCACTGAACAAAAAATTATCCTGAGGAACGTATGCGCACCCCTCGCGCAGAGAACGGATGGTGACCGAATTAACGTCCTTATCATCCACAAAAATACAGCCGTCAGGCACGTTGTAGGTGCGGAGTATAAGGTCCACTATTGTGGTCTTGCCGCTGCCGGTCTTACCTACTATACCCACGTTTTCGCCTGCATTTATCTTAAAAGATACGTTGTGCAAAGCCTCGAACTCGCCGTCGGGATAACTAAAAGTGAGATTACGGAACTCGATATCGCCTTTTACCTCGCCGATATCGGAAGCGCCCTTACGGTCAACCACATCAACAGGTGCATCCAACAGTTCGCTTATACGCTTCAAAGAAGCTTTACCGCGAGAGGAAAGGTCGATAAGCTCGGACACAGCCATTATAGGCCACACGATACTGGTAAAATATCCGATAAATTCGACTAATTGACCTGCGTTGAACACGTCGGTATACACCAGATATCCGCCGTACCCGAGGATGACGCAGATTACGGATTCCACAAAAAGCATTACGAGAATGCGAAGCAAAACGGAAGCGCGAGTAAACGAAATGTTGGCTTCCTCGTTTTCCTTGTTAAGCGCCTTAAATGCCCAAAGTTCTTTTCCTTCCTTAACAAACGCCTTTATGACCGCGATACCGGAAAAGCTTTCCTGCGAGAAATCCGAAAGCTTTGAAAACGCCGCTTGACGAATTTCCCACTTCTTCATCATATAACTGCCGATAAGGCTGCTCACGGCAAGGAGAAGCACCATAGGAATCATAGCAAGACCGGTCATGGCGGGATTCATCTGAAGCATTTTTATGAAAGAAAGTCCGCCGAGGAAAAGTGCATCAAAAAACATAAGCACGCCTGAACCGAAACATTCCTGCACGGTTTCAAGGTCGTTGGTGAAAAGGCTCATTAAGTCGCCGACTTTATGAACCTGATAATACTGGCGGGAAAGATTTTTTGCATGGTCAAACATACTGTTGCGTATGTCGGTTTCAACCTTTATTGCGGCACCGAACAAACAAATACGCCACAAAAAACGGCCGGCCACCATGGCAACAATAATAAATGTCAACGGCAGACAAATTTTATCAAGCAAAAAGTCCATATCAAAGACAGTGGAAACGCCTTCGAAATCCACAACCCCGTGGTTCATACCGTTAACTACCAACTGGTAAAGACCGGGCACCATTAGCTGAGCATAATCCACCATAATAAGCGAAGCGAGACCCAAAAGCAGCCAAAGCCCATATTTGATATAATATCGGTTTATATGCTTGCCGAATATCATAATAGCATCCCTCCCGTAGGTTAAATGACAATTTAATTCATTATATCACAGCACATAGGTTTTGTCTACATCAAAACGCATAAAAATCCCCCGTAAACAAAAGCGTTTACGGGGAAAATGTTAACTGCGTTTCCAAGTGGAGAGAGGTAAAAGTGCAAGTATGGGAAAAATCTCCAATCTTCCCGCAAGCATATCCAGAATAAGCACAAGCTTCGAAAAAATGCTGTAAGAAGCATAATTGCTCATAGGGCCCGTCATATCAAGTCCGGGGCCGATATTGTTAAAGCATGCGATGACTGCCGAAATGTTGGATTCTACCGAAAGTCCGTCTATTGACACAAGCAAAAAGCTCAACACCAATATAAGTGAATATGCGACTAAATAGGAATTAACACCTCGCATTGTGTTTTCGTCAACAGTGTTTCCGTTACTGCGGACCGCAATGACTTTTCGGGGGTGAAGCACCTGTTGCACACTGCGTTTAACTCCCTTAAGCAAAAGCAAAAAGCGTATACACTTAAGACCGCCGCCGGTACTTCCGGCACATGCGCCTACAAGCATAAGGCAAAGCAATACCGCTTTTGACAAAGGCGGCCAAAGGTTGAAATCGGCAGTAGCGAAACCGGTGGTAGTGATAATACTGGACACCTGAAACGCCGAATGACGGAGGGTATCCCATATATTACCGTAGATATTATAAATATTGACCGATATGACCGCCACGCTTGCTACTACGATACCTATATATACTCTTAATTCCGAATCGCGGAAAAAAGATTTTAAGCGTTTAAGCAAAATAAGATAATAACAGCTGAAATTCACGCCGAACAGCAGCATGAAAACAGTAGTTACAACCTGAATATACGGGCTGTAGCTTGTCAGACTGTCCGCCCTTACGCCAAAGCCTCCCGTTCCGGCCGTGCCGAACATGGTACAAAGGGCATCGAACAAAGGCATTCCCCCGGCAAGCAGAAAGACAAGGTTTAACACAGACAGAATAATGTACATGGCGTACAAAAGTATTGAACTGTTTTTCATTTTGGGAACAAGCTTGCTTACCTCGGGGCCCGGGCTTTCCGCGCGAAGCAAATGAACGCTTCCGCCTGCAGGAACAAAGGCGAGTATAAATACCAGAACTCCCATACCGCCCAGCCAATGGCTGAAACTGCGCCAATATAAAATGCTTTTGGACAGCAGTTCAACATTCGGTACCACAGAAGCGCCGGTGGTAGTGAACCCCGAAACCATTTCAAAAAGGGCGTCTATATATGAGGGTATCTCGCCCGAAATGCAAAAAGGCAAACAACCCAAAATACTGAGAACGATCCAGCTTATTCCTACGCAGACCACGCCTTCTTTTGCGCGGAAACCATTGGAACCGCCGCGGCTAATAAAATACAGCAGACAGGAAACCGCAAGTATAATACCCATGGATATTAAAAACGCAAAAACCGCGCTTTTTTCCTTACAGAACACGCCGATGCCCAACGCAGGCACCATAAACAAGGCTTCCAACGCCAGAATACGGGACATAAAATGCCCTATCATTTTATAATTCATAATAACTCACTTTATGCAAATATATCGTTTAGCTGACGTATAGTGCCCCGTCCGCTGGATACGACCACAATAATATCTCCTGCGCGGTAAACCGAATCACCGTTGGGAATAACGGTTTTGGAGCCGTTGGTAATGCTGGAGATGAGCACGTCGTCTCTGGTTTTTATATTTTTAAGAGGGATACCGCAGTGAGGCGTATCCTTTTCAACCAGAAACTCAACGGCTTCAGCCTGACCGTCCGCAATAGCATGGACAGATATCGCAGCTCCCGATTGGTTCTGCATAGCTCTGACATAACGGGTAATGGTTTCACAGCACAATTCTTTAGGACATACCACACTCCGTAAAGAAAGGTTATCTATTATGGTGCGATTTTCCACGCTGTTAAGTTTGGTTATTACATTGGGAACTTGTTTGCTATTTCCGTACAAAGAGATAATCATATTAAGCTCATCAATTCCGGTAAGCGTTACCAGCGCATCGCAATCATCAATCCCCTCACTCTCCAGAACCTCAAGCTCCGTACCATTACCCATAAATACATCGACATCAGGCAGGTACTCCGCAAGATGACGGCAACGCTCGGGATCTTGCTCGATAATACGCACAGACATACCGTCTTTTACCAAAAGCTGTGCCAGATAATAACACACCTTGCCGCCGCCCACAAGCATAACGCTGCGCACGCGGCGGGATATAACGCCCAGATTTTTAAGCAGCTTTGCCAGATTATTGGTAGGCGCCGTAAAGAACAGCCTGTCCCCTTCCGAAATAACAAAAGAACCGTTGGGGGCAATAGCTTTTCCGTTACGCAGTACCGCGCACACAAGCACGTTGCACTTTACTACGGAATTAAGCTGGCTTAGGGATACGTTGCACAGCTTGCTGTTCTTATCCACACGAAGCTCCACTATCTCCGCTTTGCCCTTTGCAAAGGTATCGCGCTGGGAAAAACCGGGGTATTTAAGCAAACGCTCGATCTCCACCGCCGTCTGCTTTTCGGGATTTACAACAAGAGAAAGCCCGAACACATCGTGCATTGCATATATCTGCTCCGTATATTCGGGGGCGCGTATACGGGCGATAGTATGAAGATTTGGATTAAGACCGTGGGCAGTGGTACAGCACAGCAGATTTATCTCGTCTGCATTGGTGGCCGCAATAAGCAGATTCGCCGTATCGACCTTGGCTTCCTTAAGCACCGACATAGACGCACAATTCCCTTTTATCGCCATAACGTCGTAATGCTCAACGGTGGATTCAAGGACGCGCCCGTTGTAATCTATTACGGTAAGATCGTGCCCCTCTGCGGAAAGCTGTTTTGCGATATTTGAACCTACGGTGCCGTCGCCGGCAATAATAATGTTCATGCTGTCTCCTTTTTTAGCCAAAGATTAGAAAACAAGTTGTATAAGTATAACACATTTATATTAATTTTGCAACAATTTGCTAAAACTGCCTGCGTTTTTATTGACAATGCCGAGAATATATTGTAATCTTATTTCAATAAATTGAAAGGAAACGCATTTATGAAAACACATTTGCTTAAACGTTTATTGCTTTCTTTATTGGCTTTAGTGATAGTATTCGGGATGTTCACTTTAGCTCCGTTAGCGGAAAATGAGGTAAAGACCACTGTAGCAGACGGTATAAACGTTACTCGTTGGGCAGATCTGCTGGTAGTATACAAGGATATTCCTACCACCGGACAGAACGAGTACGGACACAACTGTATTATTGACGCAAACGGTGTTTGCACCGAGATCATTGAAGGCGGAGATATTAAAGGCAAAGACCTTTCAATTCCCGAGGGCGGCATGGTTGTTTCCGCAACGGGAATAAAAGTGGATTGGCTTAAAGAAAACGTAAAGATAGGTGATTACGTTCGGTTTGACAGTGTTACCATGCGTGTAATGGTATCGGATACGGACAGCTTCCCCATAACCTTCAGCGTTTCTCTTAACGTTACGGGTTTTAATGCGGTGAGATATGCAAATACCGTTATTATCTATAATAAAAGCGGAACCAAGACCGGTACAAACGGATATGGTTATGAAGTGTGCGTATCTGCAGACGGTTATATAATCTCCGCAGGAGGAAACGACAACACGGTACCCGACGGCGGCTACGTAATATCGGTTATTGAACCGGCAGACATTCTTATGCTCCGTTCCCACGGTATTGAAGGTGCGGTGTGTAAGATATCCGCAGACAAAAAATCGGTCACCATTGATTACGATACCGATGCCATAAAAAGAAGAGCGGGTATCGTTGCTGACGAACTAAAAGAAGAGTTCGAAAAAGCAAAAAGCGAATGCAGACTGATTGATACTTCAGAAGCTGAAAAGCGTATAAATGCCGTTGAAGCGTATATTTCGGAAAATCCGCTGGATACCATAGGCGGACAGGAAGAGTTGGATATGCTTGTTAAGAAGGCGTATGCAGCCTTGTATGAAGCCAAGACCGTTGAAGTTCGCGGCGTCTGGTATGAGCCTCTTGAAAAGAACGCCGAGGGTGTTGCGGAAACGGTTAAAAAGCTTAAGGAAAACGGTATAAACCAGCTTTGTCTCGGTGTACAGAACAGCTACGGAACCATTATTCCCCTGCCCGAAAGCTTTCCCTTCAGTCAAAAGGCATCATTAAGAGGGTTTGACCTGCTTGCTGAATACATAAAGGTTTGCAAGGAAAACGGTGTTGAGTTGGTGGTTTGCATGCCCGTGTTCCACAACTCCAAAGCATTTTACAAGGATGAATGGATAACAGCCACAAACAACGGCGAGGAAGGCGAAAGCAAGCTGTTTTACTCCCCTGCCAACGACGAATATTTTGATTACCTGCTTACCTTCGTTGAATATCTGCTTACACATTACGATATAGACGGATTACAGCTTGACTACATAAGATACCCTTACTATGACGGAAATACCGATTACGGTTATGATGATATCACCAAGGCGGCATTTGAGGAAGCGACCGGTATATCCGCAAGCGTGGTAGACCAGATAGCCAAGCAAGGCAGCGGACACAAGAATTGGAACGATTGGGTCAATTTCAAAGCAAGTGTTGTTACAAAGCGGGTGGGACAGATAAACGAGCTTGTGGATAAGCTTCGTCCCGATATATATCTTTCTGCTTGTCTTGCGGCAGACTATAATTATCTTCAGACCTACTGCCAGAACGGAAAAGCTTGGATAGAAAGCGGAATTGTTGATGCCATATACCCTATGTCCTATGCTACGGGAATTATGGCGTCACAGACACAATACTTTTCTTCGTTTGATGCTGATTATTATCTCATCGAAGGCAGCGGCTCTTACATGTCCTTCTCAAAGGACGAACAGCTTAAGCAGGTGTTGGAGACCCGTGCCTTTGGAGCAGACGGTATAGGATTTTTCGAATTGAGCGCATACTTCAGCCACAGATACGGTAAGTATCTTAACGAATCCGTGTTTGCGCTTTCTGCGATATCTCCCACCTATGAGCCCGAAAAAGCTGCAGAGGAATGCATAAATACCGCTGTAAAAAAGGTTGAGAAAGCGGCAGAATACGGATATATTACCGAAGGCACAGCCGCTTCCTTCAAGGACGGACTGTCTATGGATGTGTTAAAGGATTATAAGGATACCGACTGGTACAAAGCGGTGAACGAATATCTTTTGACTGCCGAAAAGATCAAAAAGCTTGAAAAGGACAGAGATTTTGTTTTGCCCGAGATTTCAGACACAGAGGAAGTCTCTGACCAAAGCAGTGAACAGAGCGCGGTTAGCGGTGACGTTTCACAACAAGAGAATTCCAAAAACGGTATGGTGCTACCGATGCTTATCGGTGCCTGTGCGGCAGTTGTAATTGCGGCAATTGTTATTACACTGGTTAAAAAGAAGAAATAAACAAATACACCCTGCGTTATAATATAACGCAGGGTGTTTGCTTTTGCTATTTGTTCTTTGACTGGGTTCGGTTTGCGGTTATTTCCAGCCAGCGGATAAGATCGTCTATTTCTTGGTTGAAGGAAGCACTTGCTTCAGGCAGTATGCTTTCCACGGTTTCCTTCAAAGCGTCAAGCTGTTTTACGGTATCCCGGCAATACGCAACCTTTTCGGAAGCGGAATCGGGCAAAACAGCGTAAGCATATATTTTATCTATTTCCGCAATCAGGGTCTGCTTATCTTTATCCGTCAACTGAGGGAAAAGAATGGCAGAATTATCAAGAAGAGCCAAAATAAAATCAAGCTGTGCTTTTACAGTATCTCCGCAAAGATAAAGCTGTGTGGAGGATTCTCTGAATCCGCCGAGAGTTATCTGATACTGATATGTATCGGGCGAGATATTAGCCAGCGCAAATACGGCAATACCGTCTGCGCCCGCTTTTGCGGAATCGGTAAGCTGATATGCAAAGTTAAGACGGGAGGTATCCATAAACGCGGCAAGTCCCGTAGAATAAAAGCATTTGCCACGGCACATTTCCGCATACATTTTGGCGTTGTTGTATACGAATTCGGTGTCTCCGCTGTAGGTCATGGAAAACACTTCGTCTATCCAACCGTTATCCACCCAAGTCTTTACATCCTGGAATATAGAATTAACGGCATAGGAACGGTCGGGATAAATAGCGCAGGAAAGCCAGATATCGGGGTCGGTAGCACAGACCATATCAAAAACTTCACCAACGAAAGAGGTGATTATTCCGCAGCGAAAATCTACCCACGCCTGCTGCTCGGCACTGCCCTTTGCAAAGGAACGGGGGTCTGCGGTAATGCCCGTTTCGGCGCGGAAATCCGCAATAATATCTTCATTATAACCGTAATCGTACTGACCGTAATTTAATTCGGGGAAACGGATATAATCCAGATGCAAGCCGTCGATATCGTATTTTTCGATTATCTGACGGTATACCTCAAGGACAAGGTCGCGGCAAGCGCGGTCGTTGGGATTGAGGAAAACGAAGGTAGCTTTTTCGTTGTAATAATAAAACTCGTTGCCTTTGGAATCTTCGAGAAGCTTATCACTATATTTTTCAAGAAGTTTGTTGGAAAGAGAGCCGTCTTTGTTGAGATAACCTGTAAAGAAGTTTTCGCACCAAGCGTGAACTTCAATACCGTATTCATGGCCGATGCGAACAAAGCCTTCCAGCGCGTCGTAATTTCCGTTTGAGGCAGAATGCTCAACGCCGTCTACATCTATATATCCGATAAAATATCCATCGTAAAAGGTTTCAAGATAAATTGTGTTTACATTGAAGGATACCAGCTTTTCGATAGTGGCACGAACCTCGTCGTCGCTCTTTTCATAAGCGCGATACCACATTGCGCGGTTTTGTGCCGTCCTGCTCTCGATAGTGGAATACGAGAGAATTTCAGCCTGTTCGGTTACCTCGGCACATATTTCACGGGCAGAAACAATATCCCCTGACAAAAGAGCCTTTTCTGCCTGTTCAAGACCGGCTTTCAAAGTATCTGCCTTTGCGGAAAAATCCGAATATGCGATATTGAGATACTCTTTTTTAGCCCGTTCAAAGCTTTCAAGCGCAGTATTAAGCCCGTCAGACGCCAAATTGAGACAAAGGTCGGGAGTGGATATAATAATGACCTGCTTGTTGACGGTATCCAATTTCACTGTCTGACCTCTTGTATATGCGCTTTCCAATACCTTTACTGCCGTGCCGTGGGCAGACACCGCAAAGCCCCCTGCGGGAACAGAGATATTGCCCGAATAGCTTTCGGCAACAGAAAATCCGTCCTTATCCACTGTTATCTCATAGCCGTACATATTGGTCTGAGTAGAGGAAACGTTTTTGTATACAACCACTTGGTTTTCACCGCGCACACCGTTAACGCTGTTATAAGGTAAAACGGTGACAGAGTAATAAGGCCCGTCGGCAAAAAGCTGTGCATCTGCGCCTGCTTTTATGCGAATCGCAGAACGATATGCATCATGATCCTTGTGGATACTTATTACATATCCGTTTTCGGGAATTTCACTGTTGCCCTGTCCTACGATCACTTTGGTAACCTTGCCGTCAACCACTGTAAGCTCGGCACCGTACACATTGGTACCGGTAGTCTTGCCAAAATCGGGAGTATAAACTGCACACACTCCCTCGGGCGCACGGATACCGTCGGTAAGGTTGATATTTATCACAACGCCGTTGACCACTGCATAATAGGCGGAAAGATGTTTGAATTCAATATTATCCGTTTTTACGGGAATACCGGTCTGTATCTTTGCGGAAAAAGAAACCGCTTCTTCGCCGACGCACACCACGGTAACGCCGTTTTCGCCGGGAATAAATGTAGGCTTATTCTCATCACCTACAGCCGCAACGTAACCTTCAACCACGGTTATATCCCTGCGGGCAAGGGTTGTTTGCGGTGTAACGGCACCAAGAAATTCATGGGTATATAGATAATATCCATCTGCAGTAATGCTTTCGGCGTTTATATTGGATTCATCAAAGGTAATAATATTCTGCGCCATATTAACAACCGGCGCGGGAGGCGCTTCCACTTCGGACACTTCGGAAACAGCGTCGCCGGATTCCGTCTTGCTTGTTTCCCCGCCATCTGCGCAGGAAACCGCAAGGGGCATAAGAGTTGCCACAGCAAGTAAAAAACAAAGTATCTTTTTCATATTTTGCCTCTCCGTAGTTATTATCAGTTATAATATACATCAAAAAGGAAAATCCGTCAATAAAAATGATGTAAAACCTGTTTAGTGTGATATAATTAAAAAAACTTTGTCAGCATTTTGGTTTACTGCTTACTATATTAGCGAAAGGAGGCGGACAAGTGAACGATACAAAGACTATGTATATACGGCTTATCACCAATTTCACCGATAATTATATGGAAAAGCTGTTTTATTTCTGCTTAAAGAAAACCGGAAAAGCGTCGGAAGCGGAGGAGCTTACTCAAGACATTGCGCTGAATGTTGTAACAGCGTTAAAAAAAGGGACTATTCCCACAAGCTTTTCGGCGTGGGTATGGCAGATAGCGCGAAACAGATATGCGCTTTGGGCTGATGAAAAGCATAAACGCCATCAAACGGTGAGCGGATATGATATCGGTGACTATGAAATAAGCGATGACAGCACAGATATAGCTGATGAAATGATACGCAGTGAAAATTTAACACTGCTTCGGCGGGAGCTGGCGTTTATCAGAAAAGAATACCGTGAGATTATCGTTGCTTATTATATAAAAGGGAAAAAAGTCCGTGAGATATCGTCTGCCCTAAACCTTTCTTCGGATGCGGTACAGCAGCGTCTGCACCGCGCCAGAAAAATTTTGAAAGAAGGTATGTATATGGCAAGAGAATTCGGAAAGAGAAGCTATAACCCCGAGCAGGTTTCTTTTGTAATGAACGGAAAAGACGGCACCATGGGACAGCCCTGGTCTATAATTTCAAGGCTTTTGTATATGAATATTTTCCTTGAAGCCTACGAAAACCCCGAGACAGCTGAGGAATTATCCCTTGAACTCGGTGTTGCCCTTCCCTATATGGAGGATATACTGGAGTATCTTGTAAGAGAACAGCTTTTAAGAAAAAGCGGAAACAAGTATGAAACCGATTTCAGGATAATCAGCCGCGAGGAACAGCGTGCAGAGCACGATGCCAACAGAAAAATACAAAAGCCGCTGACTGATAAGCTTTGCCAACTGATAGACGCATACATGTCAGAAGACGGAAGCGAGGTAAACGCTGAATACGTAGGTTACGAAACTGCTAAGTGGGCGCTGTTGACAAAAACTTTTGATTTTGTTAAATGGAGATGCAAAACCCCTGATGCCCGCGAAGATTATGAAGAGTATCCCGACCGCCCCGATGACGGCAAATGGGTACTTACCGGATATGAACTGACCGATTGGGAGGAGCCTCCCTTTGTGGGAATGCACGGTTGGTTATCTCACGACGAAAGCGAAGTAAAACAAGATATCCATTTCGGTCAATGTAAGTTTTATATCGGGAATCATTATTCAAAAACGCCCGAACACCTCAATTGGAACGAGGCATATAATCTTTGGCTTGTAGCCTCCGAAAAAGCTGAAGCTGCAGAAAGCGATTATATCAAAAAGCTGACGGAATACGGATATATAAAAGAAGAAAACGGGATAATCAAGCCAAACGTTGTCGTATTTAAATGCCGCGGTCAAAGAAGCAGTAACGAAGCATTACACAAAAAGATCGATACGCTTATTTCCGAAATGGGAGAGCTTATAACAAATGCCCCTATGATCTCGCGGGGATATGTAATTGAACAAGCGATCGCCGACGGATGGCTTAAGTACGGCGGCACCTTTAACGGACCAGAAGGCGCATTTATTTATATCTAAAAACATCTTTCAATAATCCCTACAAAAAATTCCCATAGGCTGAAAACGCCTATGGGAATTTGTTTTACTTAATTTCGGGAGTAAAGCCGAGATCGAATATCTCATTCTTTGCTTTTTCTACGCATTCGGCGCAGCAGACAACGGTTACTGTCTGGGTCTTAAGGTCGACTGTTGCATCGATGCCCGCTTCCGTGAGAGCGGCGGTAATTCTTCTTACGCAGTTTTCACAGTGCATATCGGGTACAAATATCTTGTTCATTTTATTTCTCCTTTTATATTATTTTTTTAATTGTTTTGGTAAGTTCGGAGATGATCTCCTCATCTCCGTTTTTTATTCCGTCTGCAACGCAGGTGCGGAGATGGTCTTCCAGCAAGATATTTGCCAGCGAACCAAGCGCCGCCCGCGATGCGGCTATCTGGTCTAAAATATCAATACAATATTCATCGTTTTCAACCATATTTTTAATACCGCGTATCTGCCCTTCAATACGGTTAAGGCGGTTTATGAGTGCCTTAGATTCCTCGGGAGAGCGGTATTTTTTCTTATTACAGCATTCTTTCACAGCTTTTTACCTCTCAATCTCAAAGCATTTGTAACCACGCTTACCGAGCTGAAGGACATTGCCAGACCTGCAAGCATAGGGTTAAGCAAAGGTCCGCCGAAGATGTGCAAGAGCCCTGCGGCAACGGGAATACATATAACGTTATAACAAAATGCCCAAAAAAGATTTTGCTTTATGGTACGCATAGTGAGTTTACTTAACCGCACTGCACGGGCAACGTCTACAGGGTCGTTTTTCATTAAAACTATATCCGCGCTGTCAATAGCAATATCGCTTCCGCTTCCTACAGCGCAGCCTATATCAGCCGCCGCAAGGGCGGGCGCATCGTTAATTCCGTCGCCTACCATCATAACGGCGCCGTATTCCTTTTTAAGCTCGGCTATGACATCTGCCTTTCCCTCCGGCAAAACCTCGGCATAGACCTTGTCAGCGCCTAATACCGAGCCCACATATCCTGCGCTGACCTTGTTATCGCCCGAAAGAAGCACGGTTTTAATGCCCATGTCCCCAAGGCGCTTAAACGCCTGCACAGAGGTCTCCTTAAGCCCATCCGCCACAGCAATAACTCCCAACGCCTTATCATCTGCGCCGACATACATTACTGTCTTTCCTTGGCTTGCCAGACGGTCTGCCACCGAAAGGTATTCCGGCAAAAGGATAATTCCATTTTCCACAAGAAGTTCCTTTTTGCCTACGTACACTTTCTTGCCGTTGTAGATGCAGGTGACGCCTTTTCCGGAAATATTCTCGGAAAATTCGGGAGAAGGTACGGAAATATCCTGTTTTTTTGCATAATCTCTTATAGCGTCCGCGATAGGATGAACTGAAGAGGATTCGCACACGGCAGCAAGAATAAGGGTATTCTCCTTGTCCTCGGAAAAAATATCCGTAACGGAAGGCTTACCCATGGTTACCGTGCCGGTCTTATCAAACACTGCCACCTTTATATTATGGGTGGTCTCCAGCGCCTCACCGCTTTTTATTAAAATTCCGTTGGTAGCGCCAAGACCCGTTCCGACCATAACGGCAGTGGGAGTGGCAAGACCCAAGGCGCAGGGGCAAGCTATAACCAGAACTGCGGTAAAAATACGCACGGCGAAGGAAAAATCCTCACCTGCAATAAGCCAAGCCGCCGCAGAAAGAACTGATATAGACATTACGATGGGAACAAAGACAGCCGCCACCTTATCTGCCATTTTTGAAACGGGTGCTTTCTTGCTCTGAGCATTCTCCACAAAGGCAATTATGCCTGCAAGAACGGTATCCGCGCCGACGCGGGTCGCTTTGATATACAGCGCGCCGTTTTGGTTAAGACTTCCGCCGGTGACATCGTCACCCTCGTTTTTGGTAACAGGCATACTCTCGCCCGTGAGCATGGATTCATCCACGCTGCCGCTTCCCTTCACCACAATTCCGTCAACAGGGAATTTTTCACCTGCACGGACAAGCAGGATGTCGTCCACGCGCACAGTTGCGGTGGGAATATCCGTAACCACATCGCCGGTGCAAAGATGGGAAATATCCGGTGTAAGTGCCATAAGTTTTTTAATAGCACCTGCGGTCTTGCGTTTACTGCGGGATTCGAAATATTTTCCCAGCATTACAAGGGTTATCACAACGGCGACAGACTCAAAATACAGATTGTGTACCGCGTGAGGGTCACTTGCCACGTTAAAAGTCTGCACAGCACTATATATAAAGGATGCGGTGGAGCCTACGGCAACCAGAGTATCCATATTGGGATTACCACGGAAAAGAGTTGAATACCCGACTGTAAAAAACTTGTATCCGATAACCATTACTGGAACGCAAAGGACTATCTGTGTTATCGCAAATCCGAGAGGAGACCGTTCAATATGGCAAAACTCCGGTACGGGAAGGAAGGAAAAAAACATCTGTCCCATGGAAACATACAAGAGGATAAGACTTAAAATTCCGGCAACTATAAGACCGTAAGGTTTTTTCTCTTTTTCCTCCGCCACCTTTTCGGTAATGGGAATATCCTCACGGATGCCGAAACCCGCTTTGGTAATTACACGCTCAAAATCATTAATGCCCGTTACAGACTCATCGTAAGACACGGTCATTTTCTCGGTCATTAAATTAACTTGGCATTCATTTACGCCGCCCAAACGGGATACTACCCTCTGCACCGCGCCGGAACAAGCCGCACAGTGCATACCCGTGATTATATATGTTTCGTTTTTCATTCATATCACCTCTTTGTCGTTATTATATACCCTGTGGGGGTATATTGTCAAGAGGAAAATAATATTTTTTTCGCGTTCCTATTAATTGACGGGAATATCTATATGTGATATAATTTCTATAACTTCACATAGAAAGGCGGAAATCACATGAAGCTGTTGGTTGTTTCGCGCAGAGAGAGCGATATTTCAAAAATACTGTTGTCTTTATGTGACGGGGATATTATTTCACCCGAAGAAAGAGAGATTAAAAATATAAAAAGCTATGATTGCGCGGCAATACTTGGCGGAACCGAGGAAAAGCCTCTTGTCCTCAACGCCTATCTGCGCGCCGGTTTGGAAGAGTTTGCAGATACGGGCAAGCCGGTATTTCTGGAATATACCGATAGTTTTCGTTGCGTTTACTCCGCATCCCCCGTACCCTCATCTCCCCACCGTCTGGTATGCTGTAGAGATATAACCGAAGCCATACGCGAAGGAGACCTGCTTGACAGTCATTACAACAACTACATACGTCCTCACTTTTTTATGCCCGAAACAGAGGTGCTGTTACATTACAGTCAGTTTACTCCTGCCCACGATAAGATAAAGGATTACAAATACGATAATAACTGCAAAGACGCGGCGTTTTTCAAAAGCCAAAACCTGCTTACTGCCGCGTTCAGAATGTGCGATTATATCAAATCTTCCTTTGCGCCGAAACAGCGTTGGGATTCCCTCCTTGGATACATTTGTACCTTTTTGGGACTGCCCGAGCCAAAAGAATATCCAAAGCCGATGTGCGGATGCAAAACCGAGTTGAAAAATGACTTTTTCACTGAGCTTGACAAATGCATAGATGCTGCGCTTGAACTTTTACAGCATTTTCTTGTTACGCCCGACGGAAGAAAAGGAATACGGGAAGGTTACAGCCACAATATTCTCCCCGACGGAAAGCGGATATCCGCGGATGTAATACGCACTGATTGCATAGGCGAAGCCGCAGGCGCGTTTTTATTCTCCGGAAATGACCGTCTGAATGATATAGGCAAAGCTATGCTTGACCTTTGCTACGGTCCCCTCACCGTGCACGGCGGCGAATACGACGGAATGGTACGTTGGTCGGAGCAGGCGTGGAACGTATGTTATCAGGACGACGTTGCCCGCGCTATAATGCCGTCACTTCTGTATGCTTATTTCGGATTTTCGGATAAATACGTTAAAAATGCCGAAAACGCCCTCCAATTTCTGTGTGACACAACCTGCGCAGACGGACTTCGTCCCGTGCGCACTGACGTGCTGAATTACATCGGCAAGGATATGCGCTCTCTTGCCCAAGAGGAACACGGCTACGCCAGCGCACACTATAACTCATGGTACAGCGCGGCACTTCTCCTTTGCTATATGCTGACAGGAAACGAAAAGATGAAGGAAACGGGAATCAAAGGGTTGGAAACACTTATGTCCTTTTATCCCAACACCGTGCGCGAGCACAGCGAGACCAGCGAGCAGTGCCGTCTTATATTCCCCCTTGCGGTTTTATATGCAGTTACCAAGGATAAAAAGCATTACGATATGCTGGACAGAGTTTTTGACGACCTGCAAAAGCGCCGTCATCCAAGCGGCGGATATGCGGAATGGGATACGGGCTACAAAGCCGCGTGCTTTAACAACGCGGGAGGCGAATGCTCTCTGCTTGCGGAAAACGGCGACCCCGTATCGGATCTGCTGTATTCTGTCAACTGGCTGCCCCTTGGATTTGCCTTTGCGTATCACGTAACAGACGAGGAGAGGTTTTTGGTTTCGTGGAAGGACATCTGCACGTTTTTTATAAAAGCCCAGATATCAAGCGCTGACGACGCTATAAACGGCGCGTGGTGCAGAGGTATAGACCTTGACCGGCTGGAATACTGCGGTATTCCCCACGATGTCGGCTGGGGTCCTTGCTGTGTAGAAACCGGCTGGACTGTCGCCGAGATAACCATGGGAATGCTTGTGGGCAAAGGAATAATCACGAAAAATTTGAAAGACAGAAACCAAAAATAAGAAAAAGCGCCGAGTAATCGGCGCTTTCTTTTATGTTTTATCTGCTTTTAATATGTTCTTTTGCCTTTGCAAGGTAGCGGTTAAATCGTTCCATATCGGCATCTTTATATTTATTGCCCAGCATTATCCATTCGCAATATTCGTAAAGCAAAAACAGATGGAGTGTATGGCGGTACTCCCCATAAGAAATCCCTTTTTGCTTTACCAGATTATTATAATAATAATCAATGGCATAGGCTTTATCCTCATCACGCATATAGAAGAAAGCGTCATCACTTTCTTCAGCGTGGGCAATAAGTCTGGCAAGTGAAACGGGATACGGTAAAATTCCCGCTACCTCCCAATCGATGATAGTCGCACCCTTTTCGGAAACAAGCACGTTAAAGGGGAGCAGATCATCATGGCATAATGTTCGCGGAACAGACTTATATTCCGCAAGAAAATCGGCGTATGCTTTCTCAAGACAAGGGTCACCCAGATATTTTCCGCGGTTTATGCGGCTTTCAAGTGAACGGGCAAAGAAATTATCTTCCGAACATCCCCAGAATTTATCCTGCAAAGAGATAAGGGCATCCAGCACCTTGGTAAGGGAAGCACAGTCGCATTTCAGCATATCCTCACCGGAAACGTATTCCATAAGGAAAAATTCCGTTCCGTCTGCGGAGACCGAGCCGTAAAACCTCGGTGCGCCAGAAACACAGTCTGAAAAGAAGGTCGAGTACACCTGTATCTCGCGGTTTTTCGCCTTTTTCAGCACGTATTTTTCGTTTCCGGCGGTAACCAACCACACTTCATATTCTGCTCCGTCCTCCGCGCTTTTGAAAGGAGTTACCTCCGCACCGTCAAAGGAAACGCCGATATTAAATTGTTTTAGTATATCTTTCGGAGTGCTCATAATTCTTTATATAGCTCTAAAGCATAGTACACTTTCTAAATCTAAAAGTCAGCCAATCGAATCGCTTTCCATCAAGCTCACAACTGCCGACCAAGCGTTTACATTCAACAAAACCAAGCCGTTCTGCACAGCGTATCATAGGGATGTTGCCCGACCAAGTTTGCAGGTAAATCTCGTTTATACCATTCTCAAAATAATAGTTGATAAAGGTGTTGAGCGCATGCGTACCTATACCTTTTCTCCAGCAATCTGTCTCACAGATATCAATCCCAATGGCTCGATAAACGGTCTGACCTGTCTTTATTTCATCAATACTATTATAGTTTTCATCGATTGGGTACGAACTAACCCAACCAACATGCTTTCCGTTCCATTCGATTTCAAATTTCCAGCGAAGAATATGGCTATTCAAATTTTTCACCGACTCATAATACTCTCGCCAAGCTGTGCTTTCGGTTTTCGCATCAGACTCAAACAGTTCCCAAGGAGTGTCTGCCTTTGCCCACTCGGTTTCGGTGGTAAACCAACGTATATAATCCGCGATATCAGACTCAACCATATCTCTTAAAACGATGTCATTGCGCTTGATTTTCATTATAACACCATCATTTTCTTTCATAAACCATTCTTAATTCTTTGGCTGCCGTACCCATTTGTATTTCCTGCGCGTTTCCGTCGAAGCGGAAACCATATTTTTCATAAAAACTAATTGCCTTTTCGTTTCCTTGCAGTACCCACAGAGCAATTTTAGGAAAAGTTTCAAGTTTGCGCGCGGCAGCATTCATCAGCTCAAAGCCGATTTTTTTGCCCTGATATTCGCGGAGTACGTACAAACCGAATATCTCACCGTGGTTTGGGTAACTCGGGTCATTACATTCGCCGCAGCCCGCAAAGCCGACAACCTTTTCCCCATCCTTTGCGACAATTATATTATCTCGCCACTTAAACGCCGCTTTTTCACACTTGTCTAAAGTTACGTTGTTCAGATAATCCTTGTCAACAAGACCGCCATAAGTCTCCTGCCAGGATTTATAATGAACATATGCTTTACCGATAATCTCATCATCGGTCTCCAGTGGTTTGAATATTATAGTGCTCATAATGCTACCTCACAGTTATTTTTTCTGAGCAAACAAACAATACCAGCCAGAATTACGTATATCAAATTTGCCGTATTGCGCAGGCAATAATGCCAATTTGAGCTCCGCATACCCTAATTCATACAACTTCTCTTTTATTATGTCAAGACTGATTGGGAAGTAATGCTCTACAAAAAGCTCTTTCTTGACAATTTTATTATCCTTCTCATATGTATATAAAATATTGAAAGTCATAGAACCGTCAGTATTATAATCCCATACCTGAACAGCATTAATTCTCAAATCGTCTTTATAAACAGGAGCGTAAAGATAAAAGCGCTCTTTTTTATCTAAAATCATATCCCAGTTTCTCATATCCAAATATAGATAACCACCATCGTTTATCAGCAAATCCATTTGCCTCAAAACATCGCAAACATCACTGTTGTTAACATAAGGTAACGAGTTACCGGTGCTCATAACACAATCAAATTTTCTATCGAAAGTATTGATCAGACTACGGAAATCACACTGCCGCAAATCAATATTGATATTTTTTTGTTCTGCTTTTTCTCTGCATCTAGAAAGCATTTCAAAACTGATATCCGAACCAAAAAGTGATTTTCCCATTTCAGCAATCGGAAGTGTCAAACTACCTGTTCCTATACTAATATCAAGTACACTATTAATATTTTTCTCTGCAAAAACAGTTTCCCAATGAACATGAGTTGCTTTGTTTTTGCCTTCAGTTTCAAACATATCATAAACCAAAGGATTATTATAAATCGTAGCCATTTGAACCTCCCGTTTCACATAAACAATTCAATGTGCAAAAACCAACCAATAACTAAACATGAGAATTTAACACTTCCGCATACTCTTTCACAGGCGGGATTCCGTATTCCGCCGCGTATTCCTCGCCGAGGAAACAGCCGAAGGAAGTAATGTTTTCAAAGCCTTTACTGCGGTAAAACTCCACGTCTTTCTGCAAGACTTCGCGGTTAAAGGGCAGTTTCACATACGGCTTTTTCCAACCGGAAAACAAAGAATTATCCATCCAATATTCCAGCACCTTTGAGTTTTTAGTACCGAAAAATGCAAGAAGTGAATCAAGACTCTCAATCTCTTTCATATTCTCCGCGCAGTCGGGGTCACAGATATATTTATCAAAACGGCGGCGAATGGGCGCAAACTCAAGGAAAATACCGTCATCCGGCTTAATTCCTGGAGCTTTTATAGTTCCATGGTACGCAAGGTACGCCAAAGCAGCGTCGGAACGGTAGCTTTTTAGCCCGCGAAGCATAGCGTTGTATATTATCATCGCTTGGTCGGAAGCGGAAAGGTATTTGCAACTATCACACATACAGGGCGCGGCAGCAACGTCGTCTATCCAAAGATGATAAAACCTGCCGTTCCACGGAATGAGAGTTGCAAGAAAACGCGCCCGTTCCGCCAGATAATCCAGCGCCTCACCACAAGAAGGACACATGTTGAAATCTGCAGTGCGTTCCCCCTGCTCGTTTACGCGAAACCAATGGGGACGCTTCTCGAAAAGCTCGCGCGGCATCAGCCAAGACAGCGCGTGACATTCAAGCTGTACGTTGATGCCTCGTTCAGACATTTCAGAAATTAAAGAATCAACCCGATTTTCTCTTAAAGAAGACAAGAAAGTATCTAAAGTCTTGTGTGCATCAATACCGCCTGCAGGATGAATACCAAGGGTATCAAGCCCGCTTTCAAGGAAGAGGTTTTTCCAGTATTCGCCGATATCCGTATCGTGGATAATAATTCCGCTTGATTTTAACATAAGACAAACCTCTCGCAAAATCTAATAGTATCTGTTATTTAATTTATAATACTGCACAAAAACAAAAAAGTCAACAGCGGTTACTGTTGACAATAAAAAGAAAAACACTCAAGTCTTTGGTGCACCTTCAGGGATTCGAACCCGGGACCCACTGATTAAGAGTCAGTTGCTCTACCAACTGAGCTAAAGGTGCATATAAGACTTGAGTGTTTTGGCGCCTCTTTTAGGACTTGAACCTAAGACCCCCTGATTAACAGTCAGATGCTCTAACCGACTGAGCTAAAGAGGCGTGTCAGCATCGACCTATCTTCCCGGGCCGCTTCCAGCCGAGTATTGTTGGCACAAACGAGCTTAACTTCCGTGTTCGGGATGGGAACGGGTGGACCCTCGCTGTTAAAGACACTGACTATGAACTTTGTTCAGGAAAGAA
>JAZSIT010000169.1:0-3552 GCA_045533895.1 Eubacteriales bacterium | reverse complement strand
AGCCTTGTTTTGCGGCACTCGGCACATATCTTTTTAATTACGGGATATTGGTTTTTCATTCTTTCCCACCGTCCCATCCTGTTTTTATACATTTTACCACATTCCTTGCGGTATGTAAACATAAAAATACAAAACGCACCGTAGCGGTGCGTCTTTGTGTCGTTTAGTCTGAAGCGTCTTTGGGTTCTTTCATGTATTCTATGCAAAATCTGTCAAGGTCTTCAATAGTAATATTTCCATCCTCAAGTGCTTCTTTTACGTTTTGCGTAGTACCGTCGGAATATTCAACGATTATATATTGGTGCATGGGAGAGAGCCCGAAATAATAAAGGTATTCTTCGTCTTCAAAAAAGCAGTCTATTGAAGTTGACCAATCACTGCCTCTTCTTTTATCAACAATAACAAAGGGTTCTTCTTCGGAAATTTCAGATATTTCATCGGATGCTTCCGTTGAAACTTCTTCCGATATTTCGGACACGTTTTTTGAGTTTTCGGCATTACTTATATCCTGCTTGCTTTCTTCTGCTTCTTCACACCCTGCAAACACGCAAAACACAAGTACACAGCAAATCAAAAAACACAGAATTTTATTCTTTTTCATTCTTTTCTACCTCCTTCAAAAAAAGTATAACATATTTATTCATTCTTGTAAACAAAACCATTGTATTTTTATTCCGTTTGTGATAAACTCTGCTTGAAAACAAAAAATATTTTTCGCATATAAAGGAGAGTATTTGTATTATGAAATTTCCCGTTGCATTACAGCTGTATTCCGTGAGAACGGATATGGAAAAGGACGTTCCCGGCACCCTTAAAGCAGTTAAGGAAATGGGATATGACGGCGTTGAGCTTGCAGGCTTTTACGGTGTTGCCCCTGCGCAGATGAAGGCGTATCTGGACGAGGTTGGGCTTACCCCCATATCTGCTCACGTTCCTTTGGCAGAACTGCTTGCAGACGCAGACAAGGTTATTGCAGACTACAAAACCGTCGGTGTTAAGTACATAGTCGTTCCTTATCTTGAGGAGGAGCGCCGTCCCGGCAACGCAGGCTTTGAAAAGTGCGTTGAGGACGTTAAGGCGCTGGCAAAGAAGTGCGCCGAAAGCGGACTCCCTCTCCAGTACCACAACCACGATTTTGAGTTCAAGACCGTTGACGGCGAGTATGGACTGGATATTTTCCTTGCCTCCGCGCCCGAACTGGGCTTGGAGCTTGATACCTGCTGGGCGGCTGTTGCGGGAGTAAAGCCCGGCAAATACCTCCGTTCATATAAGGGCAGAACCCCCGTACTCCATCTTAAGGATTATTATAAGACCGAGGGCAAGGCAGGCAAACTGTATAACCTTATCGGTATTGACGATAATGCCGAGCCCGAAGCAGAAAGCTCCTTTGAGTTCCGTCCTCTGGGCAAGGGACTTCAGGACGTAGATTCTCTCCTCTGCGCCGCAAGACACAGCGACGTTGAGTGGGTAGTTATTGAGCAGGATGAGCCTTCCATGGGACTTTCCCGTCTGGAATGTGCTAAAATGAGCATTGAGTATCTTAATACCCTTAACCCTCAGCGCGTTCTCCGTATGGGAGTTGTAGGTGCAGGTAATATTTATACAAGCGGCCACGCTCCCGGATATGCGAAGATAAAAAACGCAAAGGTTGTTGCCGTTGCGGATATCAACGAGGAAAGAGCAAAAATTGCCGCAGAAAAACTGGGCGTACCTTACTTTACCTCCGTTGAGGAAATGTGCGCCGAAGCAGAGATAGACGCAGTTGACATCTGCACCTGGAACAACGGCCACGCTCCCGTTTGTATTGCTGCCGCAAAGGCAGGCAAGCACGTTCTGTGCGAAAAGCCTATGACCAGAAGCGCCGCAGAAGCAAGAGAGATGGAAAAGGCTGTTAAGGAAGCAGGCGTCGGCTTTATGCTGGCTGTTCCCGGCAGATTCGGCAACGCAAACCAGTACATCCGTGAGCTTTACGAAAAAGGCGAGTTGGGTGACGTTTACTACGGCAAGACCGCATACGTCCGCCGCAGAGGAACTCCTACCGGATGGTTCACAGACCTTGAGCATGCAGGCGGTGGCCCCGTTTATGATATCGGTATCCACGGCATCGACGCGGCTTGGTACCTTATGGGTAACCCCAAGCCTACCCGTGTAAGCGCAATTGTAAACACCAAGATCGGCGATTACCAGACCAAGGGCGTAACCAAGTGGCAGGGCACTCCTTGTCCCGATAACCAGTTTAACGTAGAGGATTCGGGCATGGGCGTTATACACTTTGAAAACGGCGCAATGCTGGCATTTGAGGCAACCTGGGCAATCAACGCTCCCGACGGAAGCAATACTCAGGTATGCGGAAGCAAGGCAGGCGCAACCCTCAGCCCCCTCACCATTTACGGTGAGCGTGAGGGATATCTTTCCACCGACAGTATAAAGGTTCTTGATAATGACCGTTTCGCCGCAGAGATCGAGCATTTTGCAGACAAGATGCTTAACGGCGGTGAGGTTCGTTATCCTATCGAGCAGGCTATCCAAATGCAGGAAATGCTTGATGCAATATATCTTTCCGGCAAGGAAGGCAGAGAGGTTATTATATGAAAACAGCTATAAGCTCCTGGAGCTATCACAGATTACTTGATGAAGGTAAGCTTACCTGGCACGAAGCCGTAGACCACGCCGCATCCATCGGCGCAACCGGCTTTGAATGTGTGCTTAATGATCTTGACCCCGATTTCGCGGCAGACATATTCGCATATATCCGTGAAAAGGGTCTTGAAGCGCCTATTTACACTACCGGTGCAAACTTCCTCGTTCCCAACCCCGAAGCAGAGGTTGAGCGTGTAAAGAAGCATATAGACGTTGCCGCCGCAAACGGCGTTACAATGATGCGTCACGACGTAGCTTGGGGATTTTACGAGGGCTACGAGGGCGAGCAGACTATCGAAGCGGCTATTGAGATAATGGCACCTGCCATCCGCGAGGTTGCTTCCTACGGTGAGAGCAAGGGCGTTATCACCTGCAGTGAAAACCACGGCAGACTTTTTCAGGACAGCGACCGTGTCCGCAAGGTATACAGAGCGGTAAACCATAAAAACTACCGCTTCCTTTGCGATATCGGTAACTTCGGCGGCGTTGATGAAAACTGCGCCACCGCTACCGCCGCACTTTCCGATCTTATTTGCCACGTTCACTGTAAGGACAGCCTTTTCAGAAACGGTATGGCGCGCAACCCCGGCGCATATTGGGGACTCACCCGTGCAGGCAATTATCGCCGTGCCACCATTTTCGGTCAGGGCGATAACCCCACCTTCCAGTGCCTTAACGTTATCGCATCTACGGGATACGACGGATATTATTCCATCGAGTTCGAGGGTATTGAGGAAGTGCTTCCCGCAATTCAGGCAAGCCACGATAACCTTGTAAAGATGCTGAGAGAGCTCGGAAAATGAAAATAACCGGCGGAGCAGTTTTTTGCTCGGATAAAACCTTGAAACAAAAAGATCTGTGCTTTGAAAACGGTGTCATCACCGAAGAAAGCGTTTCCGGCGAGTACGATGC
>JAZSIT010000189.1:0-7236 GCA_045533895.1 Eubacteriales bacterium | reverse complement strand
CACCATATGGCTGCAGGCAAGAGTGGATTTTGTTTGCCGAATACTGCTGTGACTGATATAATGGGTCACGGAATTTATAGGTAATGCCGCTTTAGTTAAATGGATATAACAAGCCCCTCCTAAGGGCTAGTTGAGGGTTCGATTCCCCCAAGCGGTGCCAAAACGCAGGGTACATACTCTGCGTTTTATTTTTACTGCTTTTTATTGCTTTTAAGTCATAATAATGTTATACTTTGTTTATACTATCAATTTAAAGGACTGTAATAAATGTACAAACTTGCTATCGTTGTGCCCTGCTATAATGAAGAGGCTATACTAAAAAACACCTGTGAAACACTTGTTAATCTGCTTGATGATTTAACGCTTACAGGAAAAATCACCGAACAAAGTTATATTTTATTTGTAAATGACGGCTCATCTGATGACAGTTGGAATATACTCTGCCGTGAACATGATTTATCAAACCGCATCAACGCCATAAATCTTGCCGCTAACGTAGGTCATCAAAATGCCCTGCTTGCAGGACTCGATTACGTACAGGACGATGTAGACATTGCCATAAGTATTGATGCAGATTTACAGGATGATATTTGCGTAATAGAGCAGATGATTGACAAATATTCAAAAGGAGCCGATATAGTTTACGGCGTCAGAAACAACCGCAAAAGTGATTCGTTTTTAAAGCGTAGCTCGGCTAATCTTTTTTATAAATTTATGACTGCCATGGGCGTTAAAACCATATACAATCACGCCGATTTTAGATTGATGAGCCGCCGTGTCATCAAACAACTTATGCTTTATAAAGAGCGTAATTTGTATCTTCGCGGTATTATTCCATCGCTAGGCTATAAAACCGATTGTGTTTACTACACGCGCCTAAAACGAGGTGGCGGTAAAAGCAAATACTCGCTTAGTAAAATGTTACGTCTCGCCAGTGATGGTATAACGTCTTTTACCACAAGGCCTATAACGTTAATTACCGTACTGGGTTTCATAATTATACTTTTTGCACTTGCCGCATTTGTTTATACATTAATCTCATATTTTACAGGCAATACCGCACCCGGTTGGTCTTCACTTATGATTTCAATATGGTTTTTGGGCGGTGTTCAACTTTTCTCAATTGGTATTGTAGGAAAATACGTTGGCAAGGCATACTTTGAGACAAAACAAAGGCCTCGTTATGACATTGTGGAAGAGCTTAAGCATGAATAAGAGGTAAATTTATGACCTATAATGAATTAAAGAAAAATAAAGAAATTTCAACCTATATAACAAAGGCTGACGAGTCGTTATTGGCGCTTGGCTACACCGAACACAGTTTTGCACACGTAGGCCGTGTTGCCGACACCGCCGCATATATTTTAAAAACACTTCAATTTGACGAACATAGTATTGAACTTGTTAAAATTGCGGCATATCTTCACGATATCGGCAATCTTGTAAATCGTATCGACCACTCGCAAAGCGGTGCCGTTATGGCGTTTCGTTTGCTTGACCATATGAATATGCCGGCCGAGGATATTGCTACTATTGTTACGGCAATAGGCAACCACGATGAAGGCACCGGCGTTGCGGTTAACCCGGTCGCCGCCGCACTTATTTTGGGTGATAAATCTGACGTGCGACGAAGTCGGGGCTGACCCCGGGATGTACCCACCTTTGACATACACGACCGCGTAAACTATTCGGTTAAGACATCAAAACTTGACATAGATAAGGAAAACAAAACCATAACACTTACACTTGAAATTGATACAAAATATAGCTCGGTTATGGATTATTTTGAAATATTTTTAAACCGAATGACCATGTGTCGCAAAGCAGCAAGCACACTTGATTTACAATTTAAATTAGTTATAAATGAACAACAGTTGTTGTAACATAAAAAGGGCAGAAAAAGCGGACTTCTCATAAGGAAGTTTGATTGTATTTGCTTTGCTGTAAACAAATATAAACGCCGACAGATTCTTTGTCGGCGTTCATATTATTCATTTTTTGATAAGACGCGAATCAAATTCATAACAAAAGCAATTATAAAGGTTGAAATCCCAACAATTTCGGAAACCAAAGCGACAACGTACTTTCCATGCGAAACCTCTGTCCATTGTCCGTGGGATACTAAATAATAATGACCCGCTTGATATAATTCATACTCAGTTTCTGCATCATTGAATGCACTTCCCCCAAATAAAAGCGTTATAAAGAAGAAAAATTGGAATGGGATAAACAGCAAACATACTAACAAATCAAACGTTTTTTTTGATTTAATGCTTTGTATAATGCCTTTGATAGTGAAAAAGAATATCAAAGCAATAATTAAATATCCCAAATACACAATAGATTCTCCTTTACTATAAAATTACCATCAACAAACAGGTTTTATCGCGCCAGTTTCGCCTTTGTATTACAGGTGTAGGGCAAAGCCCATACCCCTTATTTTTGTAGGGCGGGGGGTTACTCCCGCCGCCTCATTGGTGTAAACCTTTCGTCGCGGTGGGAGCAAGCCCCCACCCTACGATGTAACCCTATTATAACACAAATCGGCAGAGAAAACAACATCCCTGCCGAAATATGCAAACATCCTTATGAGAACCAGCCTAACGGTGCGCTTTTTATGATTTTATTCAACTTATCATAACTTATGGTAAATCAATTGATGTAAAGATGCAATCTTCGTGGGTGACAGTTTCGCCATCAGATAAGCATTCGGAGTGATCTTCTGCTACGGCAAAATAAATATGATAACCCTTCTTTTTTGCTTCTTCTATTAAAATTTGGCTATCTTCGTATGATAAGTTTCCGTGGTATGCTATTATTCCATCTGTATCAGATAACATTCTTGTTAAAGGGATATTACCGGCCTTTAACCATTCTTCAAAATAAACGTGCTCTTCTTCGGTCAGCGCATTATTCTCTGATATTGTTCCGTCGGTATATTTATAAACCCTTATTTCGGTATGATAAAGAAATGTGGTATCACCTGTGTCATGCTTGAATAAATTGTACATGCTCTTTTCATAGAAACTGTTATATGACGGGGTATCAATAATAGCAAGCACAATATTTGTGTTATGAACAGGTGCGTCTGTCAAAAAATCCCAATCATTTTCCAAAGTCCAATCCGAAACTTCGGAAATAACTTCAGATGTTTCGGTATTAGGTTTATATGAGCTTTCACTATTTGTTTCTTGCTTGTTTTCTTCGGCTTTCTCACAGCTTGATAACGCCAAAACTATAAAAATGAAACAAAGTAAAATAGAAATTGTTTTTTTCATAATGTATCCTTTCAATCGTGTGTTTCATTATTTTTCGTGTTTGTATTCGTAAAGAAAAATGAAACCAGGGAAACCGCCGCCTTTCGTAATAATATTTGGTAAATACTTCCATTGCCTCATATATATGTTATCACAGTTTTTTATGCCTTGCAATTGTATAAAACGCTGAAATACGGTAGATATTTTTGTGTATTATTAAAGCCGCTCCTTTCTCTCCAAAGCACACCCCACTGTTGACAAAGACGGATTTATATATTAAAATATAAATACAAAATCAAAAGGGGGATATATATGAAAAAGGTCACCTTAATAACACTTGCGCTTTTAATGGTATTTTCCTGCTTTTTTGCGGGATGTGACACCACTCCTGCGGAAAGCAGTGCGCCTGATACTTCAGGCATCCAGTCCGAAACGGAAACTTCAAGCCCCGATATATTAGTTTACCCTGCTTTACCCGAAGGGTATCCTGCTGTGTGCGGCTCCTTTATGCAGCCCGGTACCTTTGCAGGCTACAGCGTTGAGCGTATGAAACAGCACCTTGGCTATATGCGCGAGGTGGGTATTGATATTATCATACTTCAGTGGTCCTTTGCCACCGAGGGGGATAAGGTGACTGCAGAGTTTTTCCCTTCCTCCTTTGATGATGCTGATATTTCCTCCGGCTTTGACAGAAGCGGCGCGAAATTGGTGGGAATACTGCTTGAGGCTGCAGAAAGCCTGGATATGAAGGTTTATCTCGGTCTTAATAACGATAACGACTGGTGGTCCAAGGGCGTTAACGATAAAGCGTGGCTTGAAAGGCAGGCGTATCTCGGCTTGGAGGGCGCAAAACAGCTCCACGCTGCCTTCAAGGAAAAATATCCCGAAACCTTTTACGGCTGGTATTTCGTTCACGAATATTATAATATGAAGGCAAATGACCTTCAGCTTGATAACGCCGCATACCTTCTTTCCGCCTTCCGCGACGGATTGTATGAAATCGACCCTACCATGCCTATGATGCTTTCTCCCTTCGTTTCCTCGGGCAACTCAAACGCCAAGGAAGCAGGCGAAATGTGGAAAAACATTTTTGCAAATGTTGAGTTCAGAGAAGGGGATATATTCTGCTGTCAGGATTCTGTCGGCGCAGGTCACATAAGATTAGACCAGCTTGACGATTATTACAGCGAGCTTAAAAAAGCAGTCGATACCGAAAAGGGACTGCATTTCTGGGCAAACAACGAGGATTTTGAGCAGAGCAACTGGTCAACCGCGCCCCTTAACCGCTTTGTGGAGCAAATGAACATCGCCTCCAAGTACGTTGAAGCACACGTTACCTTTGCATATTCACATTACCAAAATCCCGATATAGGCAAGGGAATATACCATAAAGCATATAAGTATTATTTCGAAAACGGCACTATTCCCGAAACCGCCCTCCCCGCACCTGTGGTAAAAAGTGTTGCCGATGAAAGCGGCAACGCTGTTGAGATATCCGGCACCCTTGACAATACGTCATATACCGCCTGCCGCATTTATATCGAAAAAGCGGGCGAGATAATCGCTTCTATCGACCTTACGCCCCAGTTCAGTAAGAGCGAGGTCACCTTCAGCTTTACCGATACTTATCTTGACGGCAAGGGCAAGGTGGAATATTCTGTCTACGCAGAAGACGTTTACGGCAATTTGACCGAGGTTGCAACCACTTCTGCAAACGTAGTAAGCAGAAACGGCGTTAATATCGCTCAGGGTAAGACTTACGTGGCTGTAAAGGTTGCAGAGGATAATTATCCCGATGATGACGGCGTTTGCCTTACAGACGGTGTTCGCGGAACTGCCACATACGGCGACAAGAGCTGGGCAGGATATCTGGGTAAATTAGAGTTTATCATAGACCTCGGTGAGGTTTTGGACGGTATATACGGCGTTAAGGTGGGCACAATGGGCGGCGGAAGCGCAGGAATATTTGCTCCCAACGGTATTGAGGTATACGTTTCTTCCGACGGCGAGAATTTCACCAAGGCGGGTTCCAAAACCTTCCCTGCAGACGAGAATCAGGGCGCTAACACTCTTGTTGAAAGAGTAGTTTATACCGATACGGATTCTGTTTCCGCACGTTACGTAAAAATATGCGTTACCACCAACCAAAGCTGGATCTTCATAGACGAGCTTCAGGTAATAAAATCCTTTGTTGAATAAGAACAAACACACAAAAACGCACTTCTAAAAGGCAGGTTCTCATAAGGAAGTTTGATTCCTCCTTGTAGTAGGGACCGGCGTCCTCGACGGTCCGAGACATATTTTGCTACGCAGTAAACAAATAATTTGCCCCAACAGATTTTACAAATCTGTTGGGGTTTTATCATATTCCGTAACGTATTGCCTTCCATTCGTTCCAAAAGGCAATATAACCGTTTCGATCAAATTCATCTTCGGGTAATTTTTTATCTGCAGCGGCATTATAAAATGCTTCTACTTGGTCTGCAAATGCAAAGACGGTTGTTTTATATTCATCAAATAATATTTCCGTTCTTTCTCCTGCTTCTGTAACTAAAACAACATTGCCGTTTTCGTGCAAAACCGACCAATCAACTCCGTTAGGGCAACCGCAAATATCAACTTTTGAAAGTTCTTCATTTGCTATCATAAAAAAGCCACAACAAGGAAGCATTTGATTACTCTCATATATTTTATGATCTTCCTTCAAGGATTTCAGCAAATACAATGCGGTAGAACTGACTGTTGCGTTATCATATTCCAAAACTTCATGTCCTATGATCGCTTTTGCATTTCCGTGAAGACACAGATCCTCGATGGAATCTACCCCTTCCATCCAATGAAGATTGGATACACTGATAGAAAACATATGTAACCTCCGTTATCGCCAGTTTCGCCTTTGTATTACAAAGGCATAGGGCTAAGCCCATACCCCTAAAGATGCACATATCCCAAGGCTCCCTTGTGTAAAGGGAGCTGTCGCGTTAGCGACTGAGGGATTGTTTTTGCTTGATTTCTTCATATTACAATCCCTCCGTCAGCCTTCGGCTGCCACCTCCCTTTACACAAGGGAGGCTTTTCGCTAATCCCATTATATCGCAAATCGGCAGAGGATACAATATCTTTTCCGAAATTTGTTTGTAGGGGCGATTCACGAATCGCCCCTACGAGTAAACATCCTTATGAGAACCAGCCTAAAGCTTGGGTGCTTTTTTGTGAAATTTTAGTTAAGCGTATTGACAAAACCGAAATTGGTGATATAATTATTTTAGCAGTCTCGATAAGCGAGTGCTAAAATTGTGGAAAGAGGTAGTTTTATGAGAAAAAAGCAATTTAAAGCAGAGAGCCAAAAGCTCCTTGATATGATGATCAACTCCATTTATACAAATAAGGAAATATTTTTGTGCGAGATAATCTCCAACGCAAGTGACGCTATTGATAAGCTGTATTACCGTTCCTTAACCGATGACACAGTTACCTTGAACAGAAGCGACTATAAGATTGAAATAGAGCTTAACAAGGCAAAGGGTCAAATTATAATTCGCGATAACGGTTGTGGTATGACCAAGGATGAGCTGGAAAACAATCTCGGCACCATTGCAAAAAGCGGCTCCTTTGACTTTAAAAAGGATAATGAGCAGAGCGAGGTTGACATTATAGGTCAGTTTGGTGTAGGCTTTTATTCATCCTTTATGGTGTGCAAGCACGTCAGTGTTTTAAGCCGTGCATATGGCAGTGATACCGCATATCTTTGGGAAAGTGAGGGCGCTTCCGGCTATACGGTTGAGGAGGCGGAAAAGGCAGGCTTTGGAACGGAAATTACCTTAACACTTAAGGATGACGAGGGTGAGGAGAGGTACAGTGAGTACTTAAGCGAGTACAGAATAAGAGCGCTTGTTAAAAAATATTCCGATTATATAACATATCCGATAGTTATGGCAATAAGTCGGATCGTAGCCATGTCGTTCTGTGGGCCAAGGAG
>JAZSIT010000038.1:0-16985 GCA_045533895.1 Eubacteriales bacterium | reverse complement strand
TTGTAAAGATGCTGAGAGAGCTCGGAAAATGAAAATAACCGGCGGAGCAGTTTTTTGCTCGGATAAAACCTTGAAACAAAAAGATCTGTGCTTTGAAAACGGTGTCATCACCGAAGAAAGCGTTTCCGGCGAGTACGATGCAACCGATTGTTACGTACTCCCCGGATTTATAGATACTCATAACCACGGTTGCTTCGGCACCGAGTTCTCCTCTCCCGATGAGGATCTGTCCTCGGGGCTTGACAAGCTGTCGAAGCTGGGCGTAACGGCGGTGCTTGCCACCACAAGAACCCTTGAATATGATGAGCTTTATGCCGCCGCGCGTAATATTGCACGTCAGCAGGATGAGCGTATTCTGGGCATCCACATGGAGGGACCCTTCGTAAACCCTGCACGTATCGGCGCGATGAACCGACACAAGCTTCGCAATCCTGATATAACGCTTATCCGGAATATGCAAAAGGAAAGTGGTGGCAGGGTAAAGATAGTTTCGCTTGCGCCGGAGTTGGAAAACGGATACGAAACCGTGGAATACTGCGTTAAAAACGGAATAACCGTTTCTATGGCGCATACCGACGCTACCTATGAGCAGGCTGAAAAAGCAGTGTCTCTGGGTGCGTCCCGACTTACCCATACATATAACGGAATGCGTCCCTTTACCCACCGCGATCCCGGTGTGCTGGGCTACGCTTTTACCCACGATAATATCGGCTGTGAGCTTATTTGCGACCTTTACCACGTTTCTCCCGCCGCAATAAAGGTGGCTGTAAAGTGTAAGGGCGTGGATAATATCACCATGATAAGCGACAGCGGCGTGTTTGCAGGATTGGGCGACGGAGTCTACGTTGTTGACGGCAGGACCCGCTACGTTCAAAACGGACTTTGCCTCGCCGACGATAAAAAGACTATCGCAGGAAGCACAAAAACTCTGTATGACGGTATTAAAAATATGTTCCGTCTGGGCTTTTCTCCTGCAGAGATAGCGGTAATGGCATCTGTCAACCCTGCAAAGGCGTGCGGAGACAACACGCGCGGCTCTCTTGAAGCAGGCAAGCGCGCAGATATTGTCGTACTTGATAAAAACTTTGATGTTTCCGCCGTTTTCTTGGGCGGTGAAAGGATAGTTTAAGAAAATGTCATATCTTTTGGGTATAGATATCGGTGGCACCAAGGTAAAGTTGGGCGTTGTCGATAAAGAAAAAAGAATTATAGTTGATGATACCTCGGTGCGCACCCGCGTTACCGAGGGCACGGACGCAATTCTTGCAGATATTACCGCCGCGGCAAAAAGTCTTATGGAGAAATATGACATTGAACGTGTCGGTATCGGCTCTGCAGGCAGAATCGACAGCAAGAACGGCGTTGTTATAACCGCAGGAAACCTGCCCTTCCGCAACGCGCCCATTGCAAAGATACTTTCCGAAAATCTTGGTGTTCCCGCAATGCTGGAAAACGACGGCAACTGCGCCGTTATGGGCGAATATCTGGCAGGCGTTGCCAGAGGGAAGAAGGACGTTATGATGATCACCATCGGCACGGGTATCGGCGGCGGTGTTATTTGTAACGGAAAGCTGCTTACCGGCAAAAACGGCAGAGCAGGGGAGTTAGGTCATACCGTTATCAATATTTATGACCCCAGACCTTGCGCCTGCGGACTTCACGGCTGCTTTGAGCAGTATTGCTCCACCAAAGCACTTGTTGCAAACACGGCAGAGGCGGTAGTGCTTCATCCCACCTCCATTCTCGCCCGCGTGGCAGAGGAGCGCCCCAAGCTTGACGGACGCACCGTGTTTATTGCCGCCAACGAGGGCTGTGAAATCGCAAGACACCTTCTGGATAAATATTTTGAAACCTTTGCATTGGCGCTGGATAGCTTGGTAAAGATATTTATGCCGGAGCTGGTTATTCTGGCAGGCGGTATCACCAATGAGGGCGAAGCTTTCCTTTCCCGTCTGCGCCCCTATCTCCTGCCCGAAGCAGAGGTAGTCATATCCCCTCTCAAGGGCGATTGCGGCCTCTTCGGCGCGGCATTACAGCACCTGATGTAAATTACACCCCACAAAAGGTTTTTATATTGCAATGCATAATAATATAAAAAAAGAACCGCCAAAGAGGAAATATTTAAGATTAAAGGATTTTGATTACAGTTGTGAAGGTTCATATTTTTTAACAATATGTACTCAACACAGAAAAAACATTCTCTCTGCGATTGTAGGGGAGGGGTCTAGGCTTAGCCCAACCCTCCAAGAGGGGTGGGATGAGCCTCCCCTCCCGAAACTGACACGATACGGAAAGATAGTTGATAAGTGGATTCAAAAAATCCCCGAAAAATATCCCGCAATATCTGTCGATTCCTATGTTATTATGCCAAACCATATTCACTTACTGTTGTCCATAATTAAGGATGACGGGAGGGGAATTTTTCCTAGCGCTCGCGAGGAAAAATTAGACCCCTCCCCTACAGTAAATGCTGCAATAGCCTGGTTAAAGCATAAATCTACCATCGAGATTAACAAATCGCGCGGAATAAGGGGCGAAAAGATATTTCAGCGTTCCTTTTATGACCATATCGTCCGAAACCACAAGGATTATGATGAGATATATGAATATATTTATCAAAATCCCGCGCGTTGGCAATACGATAAATTATATTCGGAAGAATAAACAACAAACCCGACGGACTAATTCCGTCGGGTTTTATGTTTTACTTTATTTCTTTCAGCAACGCATTTACTTTGTTGAGCACACGCTTTTTGTCACCGCACCAAAAGGGAGCAATAAGGGTCTTTTTGCTTCCGCCACCTGTAAGACGGTGTACTACCATATCCTCGGGAAGCATTAATAACGCCTTTTTCAGCAATGCAAAATACTCGTCCTCGTCCATGGGGCAGACCTTTCCTTTTTGGTATTCCTCTGCCAGACGGGAATCCGAAAGTATCTGCAAAAGCTGTATCTTTATTCCTCCGCTTTTTGCTTTTATCACGGTATCCACCGTGTTAAGCATATCTTCTTCCGTCTCTTCGGGAAGTCCGAATATAGCGTGGGTAACCAAATCAATGCTTCGGCTTTTCAGCTTTTCCGCCGCGCGCAAATATTCTTCCGTTGGGTAACAACGGTTTATATACTCCGCCGTTTTGTCGTTTGCTGTTTGCAGACCCAATTCCACCCACAAGGGCTTTATTTTTGAATACCTTTCCAGCATATCCAAAGCCGTGTCGGGCAGACAATCGGGCCGCGTGGCAACTGAAATTCCCACAATCTCCTCACGCTTTGCCGCGGCACACAGCTTTTCCTCCAGCTTTTTCAGTGGTAGATAGGTGGCGGTAAAGCTTTGGAAGTATGCAATAAACTTTTTCGCGCCCTTGCTTTTCACCTTTTGTATGGCTTGGTCAAACTGCTCGTCCATAGGCAAAGCAGGGTCGGGGACAAAATCGCCGCTTCCGGCCTCCGAACAGAATATACATCCGCCCACTCCCTTGCTTCCGTCACGGTTAGGGCAGGTGCTTCCTCCTGCAAGGGATATTTTATATACCTTTTCCCCAAAGAGCCTTTTGTAATAATCGTTTACGGTTATCATTGCTTAAACTGATATTTGTAAAGACCTGCGTAAATGCCGTCTTTTTCAAGTAACTGCTGGTGGTTTCCTCTTTCTGCAACACCGTCGGATGTGAGCACTATAATCTCGTCCGCGTTCTTTATTGTTGAGAGTCTGTGTGCCACCACGAGAGTGGTTCTGCCCTTTGAAAGCTGCTCAAGGGAACGCTGTATCAGCATCTCGGTAGCGTTGTCAAGTGCGCTTGTAGCCTCGTCCAGAATAAGTATGGGCGGATTTTTAAGGAACACTCTGGCAATAGATATTCTCTGCTTTTGTCCGCCGGAAAGCTTAACTCCGCGCTCACCCACCTGAGTATCGTATCCATCCTCAAGCGTCATAATATAATCGTGAATATTTGCCTTTTTCGCCGCTTCCTCAATTTCCTCGTCGGTAGCGTCAAGGTTGCCGTATGCGATATTCTCCTTTATGGTTCCGCCGAACAAGAATACGTCCTGGGCAACCATACCGATATTCTTACGAAGTCCCAAACGGGATATGTCTTTTATATCCATTCCGTCAACAGTAATGGTACCGCCTGCAGTTTCATAAAAACGGGGAATAAGATGGCAGAGCGTCGTCTTTCCGCCGCCTGAGGGCCCCACCAGCGCCACCGTCTTTCCTGCAGGAATACGAAGGTCAAGGCCGTCAATAATCTTTTTCGCGTTTTCATCGTCGCCGTAATGGAAGGTTACGTTTTTGAACTCAATATCCCCTTTAAGTATGCCGGGGTCGGTCACACCCGTCTCTTCCTCGGGAGATACGCGCATTATCTCGTCAAAACGGGTGAATCCTGTCATACCGTTTTGAATTTGCTCAAATATCATAACCAGATTATTTATGGGACGTATAAACGAGGTGGTGTAAAGGATAAACGCCGCAAAATCGCCGCCGTCAATATGTCCGAAATAAAAGAAGAGTCCGCCTGCCAAAAGGACGGCAAGGTACATTATGTCGGTAAGCAGGGTCATTCCCGAATGGAAAATACCCATTGCGCGGTATGCTTTTCCGCGCACCTTTTTGAAGCTTTCGTTAGCCGCATCAAACTTTTCGTTTTCGTGGCTTTCCGCTGTGTACGCACGGGAAACCCTCACGCCCGAAACCGAGGTCTCAACGTTTGCGTTAACATCTGCCACCTTGGTACGGGATTCCTTGAACGCATCCTGCATCATTTTTCTTGTCTTTACCGCAAAGAATACTACCGGCGGTATAAGCAAAAACAGCAGCAGTGCCAGCCAGATATTAATGGTGGACAGCATCACGAAAGCACCGATAAGGGACACGGTGGAAACGAAAAGGTTTTCCGGACCGTGGTGGGTAAGCTCGGAAATATCAAAAAGGTCGTTCATGAGGCGGGACATTATTACGCCCGTCTTGTTTTCGTCAAAGAATGAAAACGGCAGCTTTTGCAGATGATGGAACATATCGCGGCGCATATCGCCCTGAATTCGCACGCCTAAAATATGCCCCTTGTACTGAATAAAGTAGTTAAGACCGCACTTTGCAAGATAAATTCCCAATATCACTGCCGCCCAAATAAGCATTTGGTTAAGCTTCTTTTCGGGCACGTATATATTTATTATATTTCTGGTTATCATGGGGTACACAAGGTCGCAAAGAGAAACCAGAAACGCCGCCGCCATATCGATAATAAACAGCTTTTTGTGGGGGCGGTAGTAGGATGCGAACTTTTTAAGCATTATAGTTCTCCGTTTTTAATTCGTATTTTTCTGCAAAAAGGAGTTCCGCAAGCTGCTTTTCGGTTTGGGGACATTCTTCAAAATCCATACCGAACAGCCTTGCCTGTCTGTGTGCAACGTGGTTATCGCTTCCTGCGGTAACCTTAAGGGAATACGCCTTTGCGTATTCAACGGCTCTGTCGTTAACAAAATCGTCTCTGTTTGCGTTTACCTCAGCCGCATCTACAAGTCGGGGCACCAAAACTATACTGCGTATATAGTTGGCCTCACGGAAGGGGTGTGCGTGGGATATAAAGGCGCCTGCCTCTCTCACCGTCTTAAGCACGTCGTTAAGTGACATAGTGTCCAGCTCGGGATGCTCCACCCACCACTCGGGCGTAAGTCCCAGCACCAGAAAATCGTTACCCCAGTTGGGAGCGACGGTAATCTCTGCGGCGTAAAGCACGGTCATCCCGTATTTTTCGGAAACAGCTTTTGCGTTGCGGTATCCTGCCTGCTGACGGCGGCAATGGTCAGCCCAATTGTCTTTACCTCCGCCGATTCCCAGATGGTCGGTAACAACCACTCCCGCATATCCTCTTTCTTTGTATGCCTTAACGGTGCTTTCCGCCGTTTCACTGGCACAGCCGCTGGATTCGGAGGTGTGGCAATGTATTTCAAATAAGTAGCCCATATATTAAACGCTCCTTTAATACTCGTTACCTATAATATACCACAAAATAAAAAGATAAAAAAGGGCTTTAGGTTAAAAAATGTATTTATTTTATGGTTTTTATGTGGTAGAATATACGTACTTTAATAACGAGGTTTTGTTTTTATGTCAGAAAAGCTTATAGATCTTCATACACATTCCACCTGCTCTGACGGAAGTATGTCTCCCCGTGAGCTTGTACGTCATGCGGCAAATAAGGGGCTGGCGGCAATCGCCTTGTCCGACCACGATTCGGTCTCCGGCGTAAAGGACGCTATGGACGAGGGCAAAAAGGTAGGGGTGGAGGTCGTTCCCGCCATTGAGCTTTCGGTGCAGTCGGAGACGGAAACACATATTCTCGGCTATTATATAGATATCGACCATCCTCTGCTGAAAGAAGCTCTTGACAGCGTGATGGACGCCCGCAACCGCCGCACCCTTAACACCTGCCAAAAGCTTAACGACCTCGGCTTTAACGTAACTATGGAGGAAGCCTATTCCATCGCACCCTCGGGACTTATCGGCAGAGCACATTTTGCCCGTATAATGATGGAAAAAGGCTATATTTCTTCTGTAAAGGAAGGCTTTGATAAATGGCTTGGCGTGGGCAAGCCCGCCTACGACGGTTCTCAGGCGCTTACCGCCCGTCAGGCTGTGGAGCTTATTAAAAATATCGGCGGTTATTCCTATGTGGCGCACCCTCACCTTATTCGCATTTCCGACGATGAACTGCGTGTTTTTCTTACCGACCTTAAAAAGCACGGACTTTGCGGCATTGAGGGTTATTACAACGATTACACCCCCGAAATGCAGGAAAAATTCCAGTCTATGGCAAAGGAGCTTGGGCTCAAGATATCCGGCGGCACAGACTTCCACGCAAAAATGAAGCCGCATATTGAGATCGGTATCGGTCAGGGAAATATGGCAATACCATACTCGGTACTTGAAAATATAAGAACATTATGATATCATATTAACATCAGTGAGTTCGTAACCATCCTCACTTAAATCAAAACTAAGGAGCAAAATTTAATGAAAAAAAAGACCCTTTTTGTATGTGAAGCGGCAATTATCGCCGCTTTGTACACGGTACTCACACTTGTGTCGCCAAACCCTATCGGCGTGTTTCAGGTGCGGTTTTCCGAATGTCTTACCATACTGCCCGTGTTTTTCCCTGCCGCCGTGCCGGGGCTGTTTGTCGGTTGTATAATCTCAAACATTATTGCGGGCGCACTTATATGGGATATCGTGTTCGGGTCGCTGGCAACACTTATTGCCGCATTTCTTACCTATAAGTTTGGCAAAAAGCATTTTCTTCTGGCGGCGTTTTTCCCTGTGCTGGCAAATACCGTTGTGGTGCCTCCCGTGCTTATCTATTTTTACGGTGTGCCGGATGCTATGTGGGTGATATATCTTTCCATCTTTGCGGGAGAAGTAATTTCCTGCGGCGGACTTGGATATGTTTTGCATAGGGTTCTTAAAAAACGGATTTCTCATATAAATAAATGAGGTGAATAATATGTTCAACAAAACAGATCCTTTTACCGCCTGCGGTAACGTGTTCCAAAAAATCGGCAAGCAAAAAATGCTCATAGTCGCAGGAGACGGCAAAAACGTCAACGGTATGACAGCGTCTTGGGGCTCTCTTGGTGTTATCTGGGGCGCGCCTGCCGCTTTTGCTTTTGTCCGTGACAGCCGCTATACCAAAACCTTTTTGGACACGTCGGATACCTTTTCTCTTTGCTTTTTCCCCGAAGGGTTTGAAGATATGTACCGTTATATGGGCACTGTTTCCGGCAGAGACGAGGACAAGACCGCACACTGTAACCTTACCGTGGCTTACGAGGGCGATACCCCCTATTATGCGGAGGCGGAAACGGTTATTATCTGCCGCAAGCAGGGAGCAGTCCGTATGCCTGCTGAAACCATGTCCGACACAGTAAACCAAAAATGGTATACCTCCAAGGACTACCACACAATGTATACCGGAATTATAGAAAGCTATATGGTCAAATAAAAGACACAATAAAAGGAGACACGTTATGAAAAGGACGTTATCATTGCTTTTTGCTGTTCTTATGGTTTTTTCTTTCTCTGTTTGTTCGCTGTACGGGTGTGATAATAACGAATCTGCGCCTGAGCAATCAACTCAGAGCAGTACACCTTCCGTTTCACAGCAAGAATCCGAGGAGGAGAGTATTCCCGTGATAAACATTACAGATTCCCCCGATTACGCAAACGTAGCGTTGGGAAAGACATATACAAGGTCTGCTCTATACCCCAACGATAATGAGCCCTCTTATCCCGACGAGGGCGGAAACTCTATGACAGACGGAGTCATCGCTTCCGAGACTGCCAAGTATTCGGACAAAGCTTTTATCGGCTTCAACAAGAATCAGGTAGAGTATACCGCAAAGGGCTATTCCTATATAACTGTTGATCTGGGCGATATTTATTACGTTGATAAGTTCGTAGCCCACGTGGCGTCGTCCTTCCATCTCAGCGTAGGCATTTCCGCCCCCGAGAAGGTACTCGTGTATATTTCCAACGATAACCAAACCTGGCACAAGGCAGGTAACGCACAGTTTACCGATACCGAGGAGATAAGCTCTGTTGAAGCAACTCTTACTCTTGACAGCGCACTTACCGCCCGTTACGTTGAGTTCCGCTTTGTGGGCGACAGCAACTGGATAATGGTTTGTGAGACCGAGGCGTACGGTGTCAAAGCACCTGAAGCAATGCCGTATCCCAACGAGGGCGAGGAGATCAAATTCCTGTTCGTCGGAAACAGCGCAACCTATTATTTTAACGTTCCCGCAAAGTTTGAGGAGCTGGCAGAGGACGCAGGCTATTCCGTAGACGTTACGGGCTGCTGTGTGGGCAGTGCTTATCTGAGCCAGTTTGCGGATCCCGCAGACAAAACTCACGGCGCTTTGTTAAGAGATAATCTTGATAAAAAGACCTTTGATTACGTAGTTCTTCAGGATAACAGTAATTGCGATTATGAGGATTCCAAGGCGGCGCTCGACGTGCTTGTTCCGCTCATAGAAGAAACCGGCGCGAAGATAATGCTTTATAAGCGTTATTCCTCCAACGACGTTCCTGCAAACCGTCCCGCCAGCGCAAAACGCCATCATCTTAACTATACTCAGCTTTCAAAGGATTTCGGCATAGATAAGGTATCCCCCGTTGCAGACGCATTCCTTATCGCCGCAGAAAAATATCCTTCGCTTAACCTTTACCATACCGATAATTCTCATCATTCGGATCTGGGCGCATATCTTATCGCCTGCATTATGGCTATAACCTATCTGGATATCGACCTCGATACCGTTTCTTATACCGCCGGCTATGACGAAGCAACCGTTACCGCAGTAAAAGAGCTTGCCCGTCTCGCCTGCGAAGAAGGCTACGATTTCTCCAAAATCAAATAAAACAAAAAGTCCGGTTAAATCCGGACTTTTTTTATCATTATACCGCCTAATATTCCTATTCCCGCGCCGCAGACTGTTCCGCTTATGATAAGTGCGGGGAGGTAATACGCCACTGCAGAGGTATCCAGTATAACTGCGGCAATGCATATCTGTGCGAGATTGTGGGAAATACCGCCCGCAACACTTACCCCTGTGGGCGAAAAGGCATCTGTTTTCTTAAGAACTGCCATCACCGCCAAACTCAACAGCGCTCCCGATGCGGCGTATAAAAAGGAGGTAAAATTCCCAAAGAGAATTCCGCACAATATTACCCGCAGGCAGGAAACGGCAAGGGCGGGCAAAAACCCGTGTTTATACAGCAAAAACAGCACAGCCAGATTAGGAAGCCCTAATTTTATTCCGGGAACACCTATATTTATCGGCAAAATCGTTTCTACGTAAGCCAGTATAAGCGCGATTCCCAAAGCCGCGCCGCCGAAAGCCGCTTTTACGGCACCAGATCCGGCACGCTTGTCTGCTTTTCGGTTTTTATCACACGCACTGTCAGTCGGTTTGGCAGACATACTATACTTTCTCCTTCAAATCCTATTTTACGGTGGTTAACGCATACCTTGTCGGGGCAGGAGGCGGAGGTAATATCCGCTTTCCCGTCGGCTATTACCAGCACGTTGTAACCGCCGTTTTCGTTTTCGAAAGTTATCTCGGTGTCCTCGTCAATGGGGTACACGCCTATTATGTCTCCGTCCTGCTCCACATACACATACCCTCCCGCTTGGCGGGAAAGGTTTACCCATACAGCGTAACCGATACACAGTATCAACGGAACCAGTATAATAAGCAGGTCGTTTCTTATTTTACGTTTCATTTATATCTTTGCAATACAGTGTACGGGACAGACTTCCACGCACTGTCCGCAACGGATACACTTTTCATAATCGATTCGTGAAAGATTGTCCTTAACGATTATTGCGTCGGTAGGACAAATCTTTTGGCATTTCAGGCAGGCAATACAGCCGGTGTCACACTTTTTACGGGTAACAGCGCCTTTTTCTGTGTTGGAGCAGGCTATTGCCGCCGTTGCAGGCATATCTATAAGGCTGATAATTCTGTTGGGGCAAACCTTAACGCAGGCACCGCAGCTTATACACTTGCAGGTGTTAACCTTGGCAATGCCGTTTTCAATATATATTGCGTCCGCAGGACATACCGCCGCGCAGTCTCCGCCGCCCAAGCAGCCTTGAGTGCAGGCTTTTTCGCCGCCGAAAGCGATATTTCTCGCGGCGCAGGAGGCGATTCCGTTATAATCTGCGCGAATTCCGTTGTGGTTACAGTCGCCGCGGCAGTGAACAAAGGCTTTTTGTTCCTTCACTTCGCCTGCGGCTGTGCCCAAAACTCCCGCTAATATTTCTGCCACTTCTTTTTTGCCCGGCGCGCAGAGGTTGGTGCTTTTAGTCTTTCCTTCGGCAAGGGCTTTTGCATAGGCTTCACATCCGGGATAACCGCATCCGCCGCAGTTGGCGCCGGGAAGCGCATCAAAAAGCAATTTTTCTTTCTCGTTTACTTCGTTGCTCATAAAACGGTGGGCAATTGTTAAAACCACAGCGAGAACACAGCCTATTCCGCTTACCACCGCAACGGGAATGAGTATTTCTACCACATCTACCATATATTTTTGTTTCTCCTTCCCGTTACTTAAACATATTTTCGATAACCGAAGCAAACCCGTAAAAGGACATTGATACGATGGAAGCAGCAATAAGTGTTATGGGAATTCCCTTGAAAGGCTTGGGTATATTCGCACCTTCCATTTTTTCTCTTACTCCCGCAAAGAGCACCATCGCCAGCATAAATCCAAGACCTACGCCTAAAGACGAAACCATGGATTCAACAAAGTTATATCCATCTGTAATATTGTTAAGACAAACGCCAAGCACCGCGCAGTTGGTGGTTATGAGGGGAAGATACACGCCCAGCGAGCGGTATAGAGGCGGGATATAACGCTTTAATACAATTTCCACAAACTGAACCAGCGCGGCTATTACCAGAATAAACACCACTGTTTCAAGATAAGTGAAAAAGGGATAAAGGAGATAGGTGTATATAGGGTAAGTCACCGCAGTGGCAACCAGCATAACTGCCGTTACCGCAACACCCATTCCCGTAGCTTGGTCTATTTTTTTGGATACGCCCAAAAAAGGACATATACCCAAAAACTTGGTCAGCACATAGTTGTTAACAAACACGGAGGAGAGCAGGATTATCAGTAATTGCTTCATACCGCTTTACGCCTCCTTTTCACAACCGCCGCAAAGGTTGCAGCCTTCACAGGCGCTTGCCGTTCTCTTGCGTTTTTTAGGCAAAGCGTTTACCGCCGCAGTCACCAGACCAAAGACTAAAAATCCGCCGGGAGGTGTGGTGAGAAGGGGAATGGTATAATCCTTTACAACGGGTATGCTTATTCCGAAAAAGCTTCCCGCGCCTATTACTTCTCTCACCGTTCCCATTAAGAACAAAGCAAGAGTAAAGCCCAGCCCCATTCCGATACCGTCGAAAACGGATTCCAGCACGCCGTTTTTGCCTGCAAAGGCTTCGGCTCTGCCCAAAATAATGCAGTTAACCGTAATAAGTGCAAGATAAACGCCCAGCATATCGTAAAGAGAGGGCAGGTACGCCTGCATAAGCATTTGCACTGCGGTAACGAATCCCGCAATAATAACTATATATGCGGGAATACGCACCGTTTGGGGAATAAACTTGCGCAGCATGGATATTACGGCGTTAGAGCATATCAGCACCGCCGTGGCGGCAAGACCCATTCCCAAAGCGGAAATAACGCTTTGTGTGGTGGCAAGGGTGGGGCAGGTACCCAAAAGCAAAACAAACACGGGGTTTTCTTTAATAAAACCGTTAACAAGAAAAGATAATTTGTTTTTCATTTGTTTTGCCCCTCCTTTATTTCTTTTTGTGCTTCAAACATATCTGTAATTGATGTTTTTACAGCAGATGCGGATATGGTTGCTCCGGAAATAAGCGTGTCGCTTTCGGTAAGCGTGCTTTCGGTTTTTCCTTTAAGGTTGTTAATATACTCTTCTTCGTTAAGGGTGTAGTCCTCGTAATACTGGGAATACAGTATAAATTCGCTCACCTTTATTTGTGCAATACTGCCCTTTTCGTCCAGTATTCCGTATACCGTCATGGTACCGTTGTTGTAGCCTACGGGGTGGCACACAAATCCGTAATAGGTTTCACCCTTTTGGGTTATTTCAAATGCGTTGGTAACCGTGGAAAGGGTGTTAAGCTGAATGGGTTCAAAGACAGCACCCTCTTCGGCAAGACGGCTGAGTGCGGTTTTGTCCTTTTCCTCGCTGCTGCCGGCGTTGTTGGGCACGGCTCCTGCCGCGTCGTTAAGATTTTCGGTTTCATCGGTAATGTCTTTTCCGTCAAGGGTGTAAGCTCTCACCTTGCCGAAGGGGTTTACAACACATACCGTCATGTCCTCGGCAACTAAAATATATCCGGTGCCGTTGGTAGCGGCATACGCCGTTTTCACCCACTCCGCGCCGCTTTCATACACTTGAACAGATGCTTTTCCGCTTGGCGAAACCGCACCTGTAAGCAATGTGTCAATAAGCTCTTGCAGCTTTTGCTCGTCATCCTTTTCACCTGCGTTTATCAAGCCCATGGAAATAAGCGTATCAAAAACGTCCTTTACGCCCTGCTTAAAAGCGGTTGACGAATAGGTTACACCGCCCACCAATTCAACACCGTTAAGAGCGGAATCCTTGCCCACATAGCTTTTTGGATAACTCTCTCTGCCGAAATCCTTGGTCTCGTTATAAGAGGTGATAACTATTCCGGTAATCACGCCGTCTTGTCCCACGCCTACCGTATAAAGCATGGGAGAATTACTGTATTGGGTTGTTATCTCCACCGTAACAGCGTATCCCAGCCCCTTGGTTTCACGGTAGATTTCCTTCAAGGAAGTGGAAGCGGAATCGGGAACTGTCAGCTTTTCAAAATCCTTTGCGCCGGGAAGCACCTGGGAAAGTGATTGGGTTGCGGCAGACTGAAGATTTTTTTCTATTATGGGAGCGGTAAACATATTTGTTACCGCCAGCAGCAAAGTAACTATAAGGCAGATGGAAGTAAGCTTTAATACACTTTTCATTTCGTCTTACCTCCAAAGGGAACGGGTCTGGTCCATTTATCTATATAAGGCGTCAGTATATTCATAAGCAGTATGGCGTAGGAGACACCCTCGGGATAACTGCCGAATATACGTATTACCGATGTGATTACGCCGCATCCGATACCGAAAATGATTTTTCCCATTTTCCGTGTGGGTGTTGTGGAATAATCTGTCGCCATAAAGAAGGCGCCCAGCATAAGTCCCCCTGCCAACACTTGGTAAAGGGCATATTCTGCACCGCCGTAAACAAAGGATATTACGGCAACGGTGCCTATAAAGGATAGGGGCGCGGCACAGTTTATCACCTTGCGGCACAAAAGATATATTCCGCCCAGCAGTATGGCAACAGAGCAGGTTTCGCCCATGCTTCCGCCGTGTTTTCCCAACGCCATATCCATCAGCTTGGGAAGTCCCTCCATGCCGTTTTTCATAATGGCAAGGGGTGTAGCGGATGCATTCAGGTCAGGAGAGGGGAAGGAAGTCATACTGCCCGAAAATGAAATTATCATCATAATTCTTGCGGTTATTGCCGGATTAGCGAAATTTTTTCCAATTCCGCCAAAAAGACCTTTAACCACCACAATAGCAAACATACTGCCTATGGCGGCTTGCCAAAGAGGTATGGTCGCGGGAAGATTAAGGGCAAGCAAAAGTCCGGTCACGCAGGCGGAAAGGTCGCCCACCAGAACAGCGCTTTTTGTTATCTTTTGGTATAAAAATTCGCTTACCGCGGCGGTAATCACGCATACCGCAACCACTGCGGCTGCACGTGCTCCGAAAATGAGCACCGACGCAACGGTGGCAGGCATCAGGGCGATGATTACGTCCAGCATAATACCGCTTACCGTGCGGCTGCTTCTTATGTGAGGTGAGGAGGACACAGTTAACAGCTTATCCATTCTTTGTTCTCTCCTTGTATTCTCTCAGCATTCTTTTTGCAAGGCGGTTTCTTTGTACCAGATGACGCTTGGCAGGGCAAACGTAAGCACATACACCGCATTCCATGCAAAGGTTTACTTTAAGCGCTTCAAGAGTTGCGCAGTCTTTTTTTGCGTAAGCTTTTCCAAATCCCGGCGGGTCAAGCCGCAGGGGGCAGTTTTGTATACAGCTTCCGCAGTTAATACACGGCGTTTCCTTCGGAATTTCCGCTTCTTTTTTGTCAAAAGCAAGGACTGCGTTGGTGCCTTTCATTACCGGATATTCCGTTGTAGGCACCGCCACCCCCATCATGGGACCGCCCAACAGTATCTTTTCGGGCGGGCAGGCAAATCCGCCGGCCGCTTCTATCAGGTCTTTTATCCTTGTGCCGATGGGCGCAACGTAGTTTCCTCTGTTTTTCACTGCGTTTCCGTCCACGGTAATGCACTTTTCCGTAATCGGCATACCGGTGCGGGCATAATGTGCCATAAACGCCACGGTGGTTACGTTAAGCACCAGAATGCCTATATCGCCGGGCAGCTTTCCCTCGGGTACTATCTTTTTGGTTACGCTGTATATCAAAATCTTTTCGCCGCCTTGGGGATATACAGAGGGAAGTGAACGCACCTCAACTCCATTAACCCCGTTAAAAGCTTGCTTTAGCTTTTGTATAGCCTCTTTTTTGTTGTCCTCAATAGCTATAACTACATTTTTGGGGCGAATGTACTGCTGTATCAAACCCACTCCGGACACAAGGTCTTCGCTTTTCGCTATCATGGTGTGGGTGTCCGATGTAATGTACGGCTCACATTCCGCACCGTTAATTATCACTGTTTCCGGCTCGCCTCTCAGCTTTACCGCCGTTGGGAACGCCGCGCCGCCCAAGCCTACCAGACCGCTGTCTTCCACTGCCTTAATAAAGGATTGCTTGTCCGTTATAGCGGGCGGGGCAATACCTTCGTAAACTTCATCAAGCCCGTCGGAAGCGATAACTATTCCCTGTATTACCGAATTGGTTACCGAAGGCAACTCCGCAAAGCCTTTTACCGTGCCGGAAACCGATGCGTGCACGGGGGCGGTTATTTTGGCTTCCGTTCTGCCGATAAGCTGTCCTTTTTTAACCTTGTCGCCAATCTTCACCAGAGGTGTGCCGGGCGCGCCGATATGCATAGACATGGGGATGCACACTTCATCGGGAGTTTTTATTCTTTTGGGTTCCATATTACGGGTGTTTTTTCGGTGGGGAACTTTAATTCCGGGCATTTTGAAAAAAGCCATTAGCTTATCTCCCTTTCCGTCTTGCCTTCACAAATATTGTTTTGGTAAAAATTTACATAATTATTATATATTATTCCACACATTTTGTCAATAAATACTATCGGACAAGTTGTGTGAATAAAAAAATATTTTTGACACTTTATTTTTTTATAAAAAAACAATGACAAATGCAAAAAAGTGTGATAAAATATATCGTTAAGTTAAGGACTTATTGTCTTAAAAAGGGAGTAATGTATATGGATTCTAATAAAAGACCCGAAAACATGGCACGTATTCAGACCAAAGAGCAGGCAGATGCTTTTATTGCGGAGCAGGTTGCCGCAGTCCGCGCGCAGGTTGGCGACGGCAAGGTGCTGCTGGCGCTTTCCGGCGGTGTGGATTCTTCCGTTGTAGCCGCACTTTTAATAAAGGCTATCGGCAAACAGCTTGTCTGCGTTCACGTTAATCACGGACTTATGCGCAAGGGCGAGAGCGAGCAGGTTATCGAAGTTTTCCGCAACGGACTTGATGCTAACCTTATCTACGTTGACGCTACCGACCGTTTCCTTTCCAAGCTGGAAAACGTTTCCGAGCCCGAGAAAAAGCGCAAGATAATCGGTAATGAATTTATAGTTGTTTTCGATGAGGAAGCAAGCAAGCTTACCGATGTTCACTTCCTCGCACAGGGTACTATTTATCCCGATATTCTGGAATCCGACGGCGTTAAGGCACACCATAACGTAGGCGGTCTGCCCGAGGATATGGCTATGGAGCTGGTAGAGCCGGTAAAACTGCTGTATAAAGACGAAGTCCGCGTAGTAGGTAAGGCATTAGGTCTTCCTGCCCAAATGGTAGACCGTCAGCCCTTCCCCGGCCCCGGTCTTGGCGTGCGCTGTCTGGGCGCTATCACCCGCGATAGACTTCACGCGCTGCGGGAAGAAGATGCTATCCTTCGCGAAGAATTTGATAAATGCGGTCTTGCCACCAAGGTTTGGCAGTATTTTATCGCCGTGCCCGATTTTAAGAGTGTCGGCGTTAAGGACGGCAAGCGTTACGAGGGTTGGCCTGCAATCATCCGCGCTGTCAACACCGTTGACGCTATGACAGCCACCATCGAGGAGATTCCTTATTCCGTTCTCCATCGTATTACCGACCGTATCACCCACGAGGTTGACGGCATCAACCGCGTCCTTCTGGACCTCAC
>JAZSIT010000171.1:0-9308 GCA_045533895.1 Eubacteriales bacterium | reverse complement strand
AGCGTCTGCTTCTTTTACGTTTACCTTAACCGTCTTATCGCGGGTGGAGATTTCTATTTCGCCGTTATCCACGTTTTTGGGGCTTACGATAGCGCGGACGGGAACGCCGAACAGGTCTGCATCCGAGAACATAAAGCCTGCGGAAACGGGTCTGTCGTCATAAAGCACTTCGATACCTGCGTTTTCAAGGTCGCGCACCAGCTTATCCGCACATTCCTTAACAGCCTGCTCGTCTGCACGGAGAGCGCAAACCTCAACCTGCCAGGGAGCAACGGACTTGGGCCAGATAGGGCCGAAGTTATCACGGTTTTCCTGACAAATACAAGCGCAGAGTCTGCCTACGCCGATACCGTAACAGCCCATAATAGGTGTCTGCTGTTCGCCGTTTTCATCGGAATAACGAAGTCCCATAACCTGGGAATATTTGGTGCCGAGCTGGAAGATGTTACCGATCTCAACGCCCTTTTTGATCTTCAAGCTTCTTCTGCCGCAATTAGGGCAGATACCGCCGGAAACCGCCTTTGCAACGGAAACGTATTCAACACCCTCAACGTCTCTTTCAAGGTCAAGACCGGTATAGTGATAATCCGCCTTGTTGGCGCCGCAAACCAGATTGTGAGCGCCCTTGAGAGATGCGTCGTAAACCACCTTAACGTCCTTGCTTATGCCAACGGGGCCGATAAATCCTGCGGTAAGCAGATTTTCGTCAATATCCGCAGCAGGGTGGATCTCCTTGCCCAGATAGTTGCGGAGCTTGGTCTCGTTAACCTCAAGGTCGCCGCGGATAAACACTACCACGTGGCTGTCGTCCTCGTTAACACGGTAAACTACTGCCTTGCAGAAATACTTTGCCTTTCTGCCAACCTTGCCGCAAAGCTGGTCTATAGTCTTTATATCGGGAGTATATATCTCGGAAAGTGCTTCAACAGGATACTTTTCGTCGTTTACGATAATGCTGTCTGCCGCTTCCATATTGGAACGGTAATCACAATCGTCACAGATAACCAGAGTGTCCTCACCGATATCGGTAAGCAGCATAAACTCGTGGCTGACCTTGCCGCCCATCATACCGGAATCCGACTTAACGGCAACAACGTTCTTAAGGCCGCAGCGTGCGAAGATACGCTCGTATGCCTTATAGCATCTTTCGTAATATGCTTCCAAGTCCTCCTGAGTGGTGTGGAAGGAGTATGCGTCCTTCATGGTGAATTCACGCACACGGATAAGACCGCCGCGTGCACGGGGCTCGTCACGGAACTTGGTCTGTATCTGGTATATCATAAAGGGATATTTGGTATAAGTCTGTGCGGTATCTCTTGCAAGCTGAACGGCAGCTTCCTCGTGGGTCATACCCAAAACCATATCGTTACCACCTCTGTCCTTAAAACGGAGCAGCTCGGAACCGATACTTTCAAATCTGCCGGACTCACGCCAGAGGGATGCAGGCATAACGACGGGGAACAAAACCTCCTGTCCGTCGATAGCGTCCATCTCCTGACGGATGATGTTTTCTATTTTGTTCATAATACGCTGTGCGGGGGTAAAAAGGGAATAAATACCGCTTCCAACCTGCTTGATATAACCGCCGCGCACCATAAGCGCCTGACTCTCTACAATACAATCTGCAGGAGCGTTTTTATAACGCTCACCCAATAATACGGATACTTTCATGTACTATCCATCTCCTTAATAACGAAATTCGTTACGTATTTATTACATTTTAATGAATTTTACTGTTTTGTCTTGAAAATTTAACAGTTATCATATATAATAACATAAGTTACTTTGAAAGTAAGTATATCAAAACAAAACGTTAAAGTCAAGCGTTGATAAAAAACACTGAACATAAAGGAGAAAAAATAATGTCTGTTCGTAAACTGACTGCCCTTTTAATGGCAGTAATAATAGTTTTTACGCTGGTTCCCTTTGCGGTTTTGGCTGAAACGAGCGACGAGGAAAACAGCACTGTAGTTGAGGACACCTCCTCCCCCGAGGTAAGTGAGCCCGAAGTGAGTGAGCCCGAAGCGAGCGAGCCCGAGACAAGCGAGCCTGCGGTTGAGGATCTTACGGTTACCGTATTCTGCGGTGCCGGCGGAAGCTATACTCTTACCAGCACAAACGGCTCCCGTCCCTCCAAGCACGAGTATTTCTACGTTACCGGCGATACCGCAGTGCTTACTGTTGAGTCTGAGGACGGATACGTTGTTGACAAGGTAGTGGTTGACGGCAACGAGATCACCGCAGTTGACGGTGAGTACACCTTTACCGTTAACGGAAACTATGACGTTGCGATTTCCTTCAGAGCAGTTACTACATACACCATCACCGTTGAGTGCATGGATACTGACGGTAATACCGTTGAGGGCGCATACTTCAAGGTTAACGGCAAGCTTTTTGTCGGTACTACCGCAAAGTTTGAGGAAAACACCGAGTTTACCATTGAATTTATTGCCGCACCCGGTTATGCCATAAAACAGACCAGATATTTTACCGGCACCAGATATATGGATATCGACAATCCTCACGAGGATAAGCTGGTTGAGAACACCGGTTACCTTGTAGTTGTTGAGGCGCTGGAGACCTATAAAGCAACCGTTACCGCAGGCGAAAACGGCTCCGTTAAGCTTAACGGAATGGCAGTTTCCGGCGAGACTGTTGTTGCGCAGGGCGTTGCCTCCACTATCGACCTTATCCCCGCAGATGGATATATGGTTGACACTCTGCTTATCAACGGCGAGGAAGTTAAGGTAGTTAATAACAGCTACACCTTTACTCCCGAAGCAGACGTTACCATTGAAGTTACCTTTAAGGAAAAGGTTGATTACTGCAAGATCACCCTTTCTATCGGTTCCGGCGGCGGAATTTCCGTTAAGGATGAGCTGTACGAGATAGAAAACAACAAATACATCTACGTTCCCGTAGGAGAAGTAATTACTCTGATTTTTGAGCCTCACATCAACTACGAGGTAAACACCGTTAAGGTAAGCGGCAAGACAGTTAAATTGAACGAGGAAAACGAGTACACTATCGAATGTACCGATACTGCGGCAACCGTTTCCGCAACCTTTAAGTCTACCGAGGAAAATTCCGAAGCCACCTACACCATAACCGCATACGCTTCCGGCGGCGGCAACATTACCCCCACCGGCGCAAACGAGGTTAAGGAAGGCGAATCTCTTGAGTTCGTTATCACTCCCAACGAAGGTTATGAGGTTTACTCTGTTACCGTTGACGGCGAGGAAGTTGCTCTCACCAACGGAAAATACGTTTTTGAGAACGTATCCGCAAACTCTGTTATTAACGTAACCTTCAAAAAGGCGGCTGCTACAGATACTGCTATCACCGCAGAGGATATTGACTGGACAGCAGATGTCATCAGTATTGACGTTTCCGAAAAAACCAAGATTTCTACCGATATTTTTGCAAGAGCTGCAGATAATTATCCCACCAAGCAGATAGTTATTACCGACAGTGAGTTCACCGTTATTATTCCTGCGGCAAGCGGTTTCCGCCCCGACGGCGAGACTGTTACCTTTGAATTCATCCGCAACGGCAGTGCAAACTTCGCCGCTATCCGCGAGGCGGTGAACGTTGAATATCCCGGTGCAAACATGGTTACCGTGCTTTGCAACGCACCTGCACTTCCCGCAGGCACCGTTATTGAGCTGTTCTTAGGCGCAGAGTTCGCAGGCGCAACTCTTATGCCTGCAGAATACCTTTCCGGCGCAGTTAACACCTTGGGCGAGAACATAGATTCCGACGAAAAGGGTTGGATAAAGGTTAATTATTCCAACGAAAACGATTTGGTGTTTGTTGAAATGGCGGCTGACAAGGTAACTCTCACCATAACCTACAACACCGAATGCGGTACGGTTGACCCCTCCGGTACCATTAAGGTAAACAAGGGTGAAACCAAGACCTACACCGTTACCCCTAACGAGGGTTACGAGGTTGCAAAGATTACAGTTGACGGCGAGGAAATTGAACTTAACGATGCCGGAGTTTACACCATAACTATGGATGGGGACCACACCGTTACCGTTGTCTTTGAAGCACCTTCCCGCGTTAACGTAGGTCTTATAATCGCGCTGGTAATTATCGCCCTCTGTCTGGTTGGCGGTGCAACAGTATTTGTAATCCGTTGGCGCAAAAACCAGTTCTAATGGGATTATTTAACACAGAACGAAACGCAAAATAGTTTGTAACGTAATTAGAAATGCGAGAGATTGTAATATATCTCTCGCATTGTTGTTTTTTATTTGGTAGGAATTTGTCGGAAACAAATTCCTTTTTATTTTTGCGTTTCTAAACGCTTTTACCTTTCACCCCACAAATGCTGTTCGCATTTGCAGGGACCCCGAAAACTTCGCTAGCCGTAGATTACTACGGCACGCTCGTAAAAGACGTTTTCTGTGTCAAATACTCTCCATTAAAACACTCGCCGTTTGTTTGGCGAAACCGACGATAATCTATAATGTTCTCCTCGTTGACGAACACGCGAAACTGTGGTATAATTATTTACAACACGGGAAAGGAGCAAACCGGAATTATGAAAAAAATTCAAGCTGTTTTTATAATACTTGTATTGTTGTGTCTTGTGGGATGTAACGCCATGAATGCCGACATGCCTCCTGTAGGCGCGGGGAACGATAGCGGCACCCAAAGCACAGCGCCATCCGAGGACCCTATTGATTATTCGCAGGATACCGATATCTCCTTTGAACCTGACTATTCGCAGGATACCGATATCTCCTTTGAACCTGATTATTCGGCAGGGGTCGACGTTTCGGAAGAGGTTTCCGAGGGACCCAAGCCGTTGGTTGAAGCAGGAGACCTTGAATATATGTATATAACAAAGGATGCCATGCAAACAAAGGTACTCCAATTTGAAATGGACATAAACATTCTTTGTGACGACGGCTCTTGGTTAAAGCACAACCCCGAGGGAGCGTACGAAATTGAATTTTTGGACTGTTTTATAAACGAAACCTCCAATGAAAACTTTAGTTTAACCTTTGCCGCTACGCCCGACAGTATAACCGTTTTTTGCCACGACGGTGAAGAGTGGGCGGCAGGCATTATCGAAAACGGCACGCCTGTAGAGATATCCGAAGACGGTATGATTATCCTTCTGGACGGTACGAACATATATATCGTGACCGTTGAATGGGCGGAAACCAACACCTATTGCAACGGCACCGCCAAATACGCATTTGCTATTAACCGATAAAAAAACAACACGAAAGGACGGTACATATTTATGGGAAGACTTTTGGGCTCTTATGCGGACGAAGAAGAGCTTGACCGACCGGACTTGAATAAATGCCCCGATTGCAACTGCTTTTTTCCGGGGGACAACTGCCCGCTTTGCGGAAAAGAATGCCCCGAGAACATGCGCGCTGGCAACCGCCCTGCGGTTAAGAAGAAAAAGAGAAAAGCGTCCTATCAGCGCACCCGTTTTGTGGAATGGTACCACTCCTGGTGGTTTATCGTTCTTATGATGGTGGTGTTCCCCCTTGCAGGAATTATCCTGCTGGCAACAAGCCCCCACAAAAAGTGGATGAAAATACTGTTTATATCCCTTGCCGTGGCGTATATGCTGTTTTCCTCCTTCGGTGTGGGACCCCTTATATCCAAAGTATCATCTCTTCTGGATAATCCCGTTAACACACGCCTTTCTAAGGAAGAATATATATCCGCCTGCGTCACCGTTGACCCCGAGGAGTTTTACCGCACTGCAGGACATTACGACAGCGATTTTGTTTCCTTGACGGTGAAGGTTATCGAAAAAGCGTGGAATTATTCGGACTACAACAACAAAAGCACATATTACCTCTGCCAAGGCGAGGACGGCGGTGAGTATTATATCGCCATACGCGATTGTCTGCTTGCAGATAAGCAAAATCTGATAAACGGCGACGTTATCACAATTTACGGCGAGGCGGACGGTTTTTGTGAGGTATACGATGCAAACGGAAACCTCTACGATGTACCCTGCATAAACGTCGCATACCTGAAAACGAAATAACAAAGAAAATACCGCTCCCCGCGGTATTTTTTATTTGCACAAAAATAATGTCTATATTAAATTTAATTAAAACGGGAGGGGAACGCATCGGTTGCACCTCGCGTTAGACCCCTCCCCTACGGTGTTGCCAAAAGATTTCGATAATTGTAGGGGCAATTCACGAATTGCCCGTAAACTGTTCGCACGAAAATAATGTCTATAATTAGGAATAACTCATTTTTTGAAGGGAACTGTAGAACCACCCCAAGAAACCTGCGGTTTCTCGGGGACCCCGAAAAATGACGCAGAAGAAACTTTCGCCAGTGGGGAGCTGTAGTAACCTACTGCCCCCGAGCCTCGGGGTCCCTGCGAATGCGACCAGCATTCGTGGGGTGAGTGGCGAAAGTTTCTAAAAAACGCGAATAAAACAAAAATCCGTAGAATTTATATTTCTACGGATTTTTTACCTTATTCGGTTATTAAAGCGGACGGTCGAAGCGGGGTCCCTGCAAATGCGACCAGCATTTGTGGGGTGCGCTTCGGGGACGCCCGTCCCTACAACCTGAAAATTACTGCAGCGAAACTATATAAATTTTTCGCGTTTTTGTTCTGCGCTTATTTTGGCAGTTCCCACGGCTATTTGATAACCACCTCGTGGCCAGTTGCGGCAGATTCATACACCGCATCCAATATCTTCATCAATGCCACGCCGTCCTCTGCGGGGTTGCGGCAAGGTATACCATCGGTAATGCACTGTACAAAGTGGGCTATCTCGTTTTCAAAGAGACCGTCAAAGCTGAGAGCAGTGGACTGGTGCATTGTAACGTTGGTTAGATAGCCGTTCTGCTGAGTGTATATCTTGAGCTCGGGGTCGATAACCGCGCCTGCGTTACTGCCGAAAAGCTCGATTTTGCCTACGTCGTGAGGGATATTAAGGCTGAAGGACGCTTCAACCGCAAGAGTAGTTCCGTTATCAAAGCGGATGAGTGCGCTTGCCATATCCTCAACGTCAAAGATGGGCTTTACCGCATCGGTTTCCGATTTGTAATCGATAGTTCCCTTAATGCCGGGACGGTTCTTAAGCTTATCGTAGGTTACGCCGTAAACCGAAACGGGCTGAGGGTTACCGAGAAGATAACGCACAAGGTCGATAACGTGAACGCCGAGATCGATAAGAGGGCCGCCGCCGGAACGGGACTTATCACCAAACCAGCCGCCGGGACAACCGTTACGACGGGTATAATTGGCTTTTGCATAGTAAATCTCGCCGAAATCGCCTGCATCGATAAAATCCTTGAGCACGGCGGCATCGTTACCAAAGCGGCGGACGAAGCCGATCATAAGCAATTTGTTGTTGCGCTTCGCGGCTTCCAGCATTTCGGTGGCTTCCCCGGTGTTCATCGCCATGGGCTTTTCGCACAGAACGTGCTTGCCTGCGTTAAGCGCCATAATAGTGCAGGGCGCGTGGGCGGAGTTCCATGTGCAAACGGAAACCGCATCTATCTCGGGAAGCTCTTTAAGCATTGTGGCTTCATCAGTATAAAGACGGGTAACGCCGTGGCGCTCGCCCTTATATTTAAGCGTTTTTTCGTTAATATCGCAAAAAGCGTAAAGCTCCACGTTGGGGCAGCGCTTGTAGCCGTTGATATGTACCTCGGATATACCGCCGACGCCGACTACCGCAACTTTTATCTTTTTCTGTTCCATAAAAAATCTTTCCTTTCGGTAATATATTCCAAATGGTGGCATGAATAATTATACAGTAAAACCGCCGAAAAATCAAGACCAACCCTTTCTTTTAAGGATATTTCTTTTGAAAATGACATATAATAAACCAAAAGAGGTGTTGTGTTTTTGAAAAAACTGGGTGTTTTACTGCTTTGCCTTTTTGTTCCATTGTTTGTTGGGGGGCTTGCAGGCGGACTGACCGCAGGGTCGGGAATGTATGAAGGATTGGAAAAACCTGCTTTTTCGCCGCCCGGCTGGATATTTCCATTGGTGTGGACTGTATTATACGCCCTTATGGGGCTTTCCTGCTATTTAACCCTTATGTCGCCGTATCCCAAAGGTAAGCTGTGGCGGGGACTGTATATTGCAACCCTTGCACTTAACTTTGTGTGGCCTTTTTTGTTTTTTACATTCCGCGCGTTTTTGTTTTCATTCCTCTGGATACTTGTAATGTGGGCGGTGGGATTTGTGCTGACAAGAGAGTTTTTTACGCGCAGTAAATGGGCGGGGGTTTTGTTTTTGCCATATATGGTGTGGATAACCTTTGCGGCGTATCTTAACTACGGTATCGCAATGCTCAATTGACGGAGCTGTCTAAACTTCGCAGAACGAAAAACGCGAAAGATACAATAAAATTTATCGAAAACCGTAGGGACCGGCGTCCCCGACAGTCCGTTTCCAATAAAAATGTAGGAATCCGCATAATGCGGATTCCCTTCTTTTTTATTCGCGTTTTTGTTCTGCTTTTTTTCGGGGTCCTCGCAAATGCGACCAGCATTTGTGGGGTGATTCTTTTACCGAGCCTAAACGTTGCGGGTGGCGATTATGTCTACGCCGGTATCACACACGTTTTCGATTACCACATCGCCGATTTTTACGGGAGAAGTAAGCGTTACCTCACGGAGCTGACCCATTGCATCGAAAATTTTACCCTTGGGAAGGGGGGACCGGGAACGGACGGGGCAACGGCTTATCTCGCCGCCGACCACTTTTACTGTGGAGGTTAGGGTGCGGACGGGCGCAACAAGCTCGTTTTTGCCGTAAACTGCTCCTCTGGGGCAGTTGTTGCCTGTAACCTCAAAGGTTATTTCGTCTACGGTGAGGTGACAGCCCTTGGGGCAGGTTATACAAATTATCTTTGCCATTACCGCTTATCCTCCTCTACCGAAACTGTTATTTTTTCTGCATTACCCAAAAGTGAAACGGGCACCACTATATGCTCCATTTCGCCGGGAGCGCAATGCTCGCGCTTGAAGGATGCCACTACACGGTCTCCGTCACGGACGGTGAGACGCACGTTTTTATACACGTTTCTCACGCGGAAGAACATATCCACAGACTTGCCTGCGTTTTCGGGGCGGATATACTGAGGCACGGTATAAGAAACACCGTCGCCGTTGGCGACCTCAATAACTCTGCCGCCTGCTTTTCCGCCCAGCGCATAAAGCGCGGCGGCTTTGCCTGCACGCTCGCTCTCCGCAGAAACGTAGTCAACCAGATCGTGCACGTGGACAACGTTGCCGCAGGCGAAGATACCTTCTGCCAGAGTTTCCATATTCTCATATACGAAAGC
>JAZSIT010000011.1:0-5562 GCA_045533895.1 Eubacteriales bacterium | reverse complement strand
TTGCCGCCCTTTTCTTCGGAAGCGTCATCGCTTGTTGCGGGAACGGAAGAATCGTTTGCGGGAGCAGACTCGTCTTCAGAAGGATCTTCGGAAGGAGCTGCGGAGGGTTCTTCGGAAACTTCGGGCTCGGAAACTTCGGGTTCAGCAGCCTTTGCACCGTAGTAAACTACAGCGTTGGTAGCGAAAAGCTGGGTTTCGAAATCGTAGCCAAGGAATACAACCTTATCTTCGCCTGCAACGAGAGCGCGGAGAGCATCTCTCTTCTGGCAGGATTCGGAGTTGGGATCGGTGCTGTCGTCGCCGTGAACTGCGAGAGCGATATCGCCTTCTGCAATTTCGTTAGCAAAGGTGATGTCGTTGCCGCCGCCCCATACTATTTCAACAATGTCATAAACGCCTGCTTCATCGGTAGGTCTGAGATGAGCGGTAGCTGCCCACTTAACGTTGTAATCATTAACCTTGGAAAGGTCGGTAATGATGGTGGAAGAACCTGCAACGATAGAGGTGTTGAAGGGAGACTGCTGGAGAACACCGGTAGCATCCTCGGGGATGAGAGCGGTGTCAATGTTGCCGGGAGCAACGGGAATATCGTAGCTTTCGTTACCGGAAACTTCAAAAGATACTTCTACCTGAGTGTCGTCATCTTTACCTGCGAGGGTTACGATAGCGAGGTTCTTGGGAGCCTTTACGCCGCCATTACCGAGTATACAATCCTGCCATTCGCACATATTGTTTGCATCGTTAAAGTTGGTCTGGTCGCCGATAGCGTAGCCGAGACCGATATAAGTACCGTTACCAACAGACTGGAGACCGGAAGCCTTCCAGGGGAATCTGATTTCGTATGTAGCAACGATACCATCGGTAGTTTCTTCTACATTACCTGCGAAATCCCAGTCAGCAGAGCCGATACCTGTCTGAGCGCCGGAAGCGTTCCATACGCACTTAATGGGGGTTACGCCCTCGTGCATGGTAACACCGATCTCAAGATAGTCGCCGGTGAAAGTTCCGGGAGCAACTTCTTCAGCCTGAGTGGGGTGGTAGGGAGTGTACATAAGCTGTACACAGCAGTGCTGCCACATGCTGCCCAGGTTGTCTGCGCCGTATACGGGAGAAGAGTATGCATCAAGCTCGGAATAAACTACCCAAGCGATGTACATAGCATCATTGTCCCAGCAAGCGTAAAAATCTGCTTTGATGGAATGGTCAGTGTCAAACTCATCAATAAATTCGTCGCTGTCGTAATTAACGGAGTGGATCTTGGCAAGACCGTACTCACCGGTCTTTACAACACCGTCAGGCGTAGGTGCAACGTTGTTATACTTGAGTTCAAGTTCAGTGTTAGCTCTTGCTGCGGAAGTAGCAGAAGGAACGAGAGCGAGAACCATTACAAGTACAAGTGCTACACTTAAAATGGAAGCAATAATTGACTTTTTCATAATTTTCTCCTTTTTCTTTCAAAACTGTATGTTTTGCTTTTTACATTATACAACGAGTATATAAAAAAATCAAGTGCATTTTCCAACTTTGGAAGCATAATATGTAAACAAAAAGCAAAAATTAAAGAAAATAACTGTTGACAACTCTGTTTTACTGTGTTATAATTGCAAAGCACGAGCGAGAGAAGTACTCTCACAGTCTCTATACGGAAAGATGGCTGAGCTGGTCTAAGGCGCACGACTGGAAATCGTGTGAACGCTAATACCGTTCCGAGGGTTCGAATCCCTCTCTTTCCGCCAAAAACAAAACACCTCACTTAGTGGGGTGTTTTTGTTTTTCGATGTATTTGGTGGGATTCGAACGGGTCGGTATTGAATGACTTGCCGGTGGCAAGTCAGACCCGACCCTGACCGAGCCCACAGGCGAGAGCGAATCCCTCTCTTTCCGCCAAAAACAAAACACCTCACTTTGTGGGGTGTTTTTATTTTTCGATGTATATGGTGGGATTCGAACGGGTCGGTATTGAATGACTTGCCGGTGGCAAGTCAGACCCGACCCTGACCGAGCCCACAGGCGAGAGCGAATCCCTCTCTTTCCGCCAAAAACAAAACACCTCACTTTGTGGGGTGTTTTTGTTTTTATATAATATATTTGTCTATTTCTTCCAGATGAAACACGTCCAAAGTGCTTTGAAGCTTTTTGGGTGCATTGAGAAGGTTTGTATTATGGTGGGAATCCGACCCGAGGTAAAACTTGCAGCCGCATTCCTTTGCAATATGATACGGGCGGAGTATGCGTTTTAATTCATCCTCGCTGTACTTGTCAACGTAAAAATTCAGTTCAACGCCCAGACCCTTTTCCGCAACACCCTTGAACACCTCGTAAAACTCGTTATCAGAAACCATATCTACTATGCGTATATGGGCGTCACGGGTGGAATTATCAATAAGATTGCAGGTTAGATGGGCAAGACCTACCTTATGAAAAGGAATATCTGAACCCAGAAGCTGATGAAATCTGCGCACGTATCCTTCCTTACGCTCATTTTCCGTCATTCCTGCAGGAACAGTAAAGCCTTCCATGTGAAAATGGGTGGTGGAAACGATAACAAAATCAAAAAGACTGAAGTTATCCTTTTCAAGACCGATATTGCCTGCCATATCCATATCCGTTTCACAGCCGAAAAGGAAGCGGACAGAATTGTCCTCGGGAAGCGGCAGACTCTTTGAAAGTTGGGCGTAATCAAGAGGCTTATACCAGCCCGACGCGCCGGGAACTGCCGAATCCCAAAAATGGTCGGTTACCGCCACAGTCTTCAGCCCGTTTTGCAAAGCGTAACCCAAAATTCTGCCGCAGGTCTGGTTTTCATCCCCGGAGCAGGGAGAAAGACGGGAATGAATATGCAAATCGTGGTCGTATACAAAATTCATAAAACGCCTCTTTTATACCTTGAATTTATCTGCTTCCGCAGTTGCCATACGGTCGCACTCCTCGTTTTCGGGGTGGCCGTCGTGTCCCTTTATCCATACGGTGGTGACTTTATGCTTATGGATAAGCTCGTATATTTTTTGCCAAAGGTCGGGGTTGAGCACCGGCTTTTTATCCGCCTTTACCCAGCCTTTTTTATACCAGCTCTCCAGCCAGCCTTTTTCGATAGCATCGATAAGATACTTTGAATCGCTGCACAGAGTTATCTCGCACTCTTCCTTCAGCGCCTCCATGCCTACGATAGCCGCCATAAGCTCCATACGGTTGTTGGTGGTAGACGCTTCTCCACCGGAAATGGCCTTGCGGTGGCCGTTATATTCAAGTATAACTCCGTATCCGCCGGGGCCAGGGTTTCCGCGGCAAGCGCCATCGGTATACATATTTATTTTTTTCATTATCATTCACCCAGCTTGATAAGGCGGATATCGTTTCCGGAGAAAACGCAGGTATCAAAGGAGCCCAGCAGACGGGAATAAATACGCTCGCCGTAACGCTTGGAAAGCTCCTTACTGCCCAGATTGGTGCTTAAAATAACGGATTTTCCGTTCATAAGACGGGTGTTGAGTATCTGGTACAGCACCGATGCGGTGTAATTTGTGGAAAACTCACTGCCAAGATCATCGATAATAAGCAGGTCGCATTCCAAAAACTTATCTGTATTTCCCTCTCCCTTGCCGAAGCGGACGTTCTCGAACACATCAAAAATATTCTGTGCGGATTCGTATACCACGGTATAGCCTTTATCGATAATTCGCTGTGCAATAGCGGAGGAAAGGTGGGTTTTCCCCAATCCCGTGCCGCCGGTAAACAGCAGATTAGCACCGTCACCGTTAAAATTATCCGCGAAATCAAGGCATGTATCCCGCACGTCGGACATATTCTCTCTATCCTTACCGCCGTAATATTTGAGCGTAAAGTTCTCAAAGGTGTTGCCCAGCGACGCCTTACCCAGACCGCTTGAAAGATATGCGTCCCGAGCGCACATTTTTATTATGCAGGAGCAAAAGGTCTTTCCGTCATAGCCCGTATCCGAGCAGATGGGGCAGGAAAACACGGGGGTATCGTAATTTTCGTCAAGTCCGTAGGAAGCGAGCTTTTTACGGCGTAATTCCTGCAGTTCGAGATTGCGATTTTTTATTTTTTCTATCTCTTCCCCGCAGTTTTTGTTTACCACGGCGGAAACGATAAGGCGGGAAACAGAGGAAAGCTCTTTGTCTATCTCGGCAATATCGGGATAATTTGCATCCAGAAACTCCGTCTTTTTATATGCGTCTGCCAGAGCCTTCTCGCGCAGAGCGGATTTTTTCAGCATAGCCTCGGTAGCTGTCATTTACGTTCCTCCCTCTTTTTCTTGGTGCGGGCAACTGCGGCGGCGAAGAACTCGTCGTCATCAAAGCTTTTACCGGTTTGCTTTTGTGTTTCGGTATTTTTCTTTGCGGATTCGGCGTTCTTGACCTCGTCAACGGTAAGTATGCCCGCCTTGTACCAACGGTCAAGTATCTTGTTCATATAGCTGAGTTTTACTTCGCCGATAGTGTTTACGGTTATCTCATAAGCATAGGCTACGAGTTCAAAGGAAAGGTCCTTTTCCGCAAACCAATCGTTAATATACTGCTCCTCACGGGAAGTAAAGGCCCGCTCCCCAAAGCCGCATAGCTTGCGGAGCTTGAATATGCGTGACTGTGCGTTACTGCGGCGCTCAAGATGCTTTTCAAGTTTTTCGTATGTATCCACACCGTCGGACACCAAGCCTTGGGCGGTTTTGGTAAAATATTTAAGCGCCGTCTTCCCCTTTGCCACGCAGTATGACGCCAAAGTACACATATACTCTGCGGTGAGACCGCAATGGTCATAAAGATAAAGCAGGCTGTCGTAATCAAAACGGGTGAACATTTTTCCGTAAAGTGTCTGCAACGCTTCGCAGGCGGTACGGAATCCTTCATCGTTCTCAATAGAACCGGAGACGGTATCCGCATCATAAAGCTGGTCTCTGCTTTCGGGAGGAATAGCCTTTTTCTCGGATATATCGAAATTAACGCCCGCGCCGCGCCAGAAGGACACGGCGGCACGGAACTGATCCTCGGTTATACCCAGCTTGTCCGCGCCCTCGGAAACGGTAAAGTTATCCACCGCATAAAGATACAATGCCACCGCAAGCTCTTCTCTGGTGGCACCCGACAAAGCGGATACTATATTCGCAGGGATTTTTTTTGCCGTTTTGTCACTCATTACGTCCTCTTTTCAGGAGATAAGCCCTGTTTCGGGCAGTACGGAAAAGGACATTTTCGTATGCCCCGCCACGTTGCCGACTATCTCCACAGTATAGTCAATATCAATTTTACCGCCCTGCTCGGTAAGTCCGTTATGCAGGGACTTTGTGTTTACCTTAAGGTGCATTGGCATTACGCCGTTGTTATACACGCAGGAATAGCTTTTTTCGGGGTCAAAAACCATAAGGGAGTTGAAATCGCCTATTTTATTAACCGAAACCAGATTTTTACCCAAAGTGGATACGGTGGTTACGGTATCCTTATCGTCTTCCGAAAACACGCAGGTAAGTCCCTTTTTGGTACGGGGCATATAGCCTTTTACCTAGACTATATGTGCTCCATCCCGAGGGGTATCTATATGCATAGG
>JAZSIT010000179.1:0-5264 GCA_045533895.1 Eubacteriales bacterium | reverse complement strand
AACACCGCTACGACCGCGTATACCATTACCTAAGCGGAATGGTGTGCCGCTGGCACAGGCTCTATTTGGACTCAGGCATTGTTATCAATAGTAACATTTATGGATTGAGGGGAAACATATGTATAACATTGACGATATATTACGCCTGATAGATTGTCGCAGCACGCAAGAAGAACAACAAAAAGGAATTGTATTGGCGCGTGAGGTTAAATGTATCAAAACTTTTTTTCAGCCTTCTGGTCCAGGATATAATAAAAGCGTATGGGAAAACTGTGCTCGTATAGTGAGCGAACGTACGGATGAGGAATTAATCCCGTATACAATTGATATGCTAATGTGGCTTCAGGATTTGAATTGGCCGGGTGCAGAACTTATTTTATTGCGTCTCAAAAATTTTTCAGATTTTACCATAATATCCTTGATAATCAAAGATATGGTTTCGGCTTTGAACGCCATAGATGAAGCTTCATGGTTAATGTCAATTGCCGAATTATTGGATAACCCAAATTTTGAAAAAGCAATAGACGATATTTCAAAAAAAATTCTGGTCAAATACAAGAGAGATACGCAATAAAATAATGGAGGTCAATATGAAAAGATTACTTGCGTTATTACTTTTATCTTTAACATTATTATTTTCTTCGTGTGTGAACTTTTATCCTTTGCCGAACAAGACGTTTGAGTCTGAAACTCCGTATATTTATGTCTCTTTAAATGACCCTTTATACGGAGGATATAAGGGCCAAATTGAGAACGAAGATGGAGAAATAATAGAGGTGATAGTCGAATTCTTTCACGGCGCATTCAATATCTATCGTTATGAACCGAATATGCCAGATGCTGGTGGATTAGGCGAAGAATTATTAAGCGGAGATTATAGATACCGCGAGAAAGAGAACGTACTTGTTTTTTATCTCGATGATGGAAGTGAAATTATATTAATGCCTATCGAGGAAATATCGGAGTAAATTAAGCACCAAGCCGTTGTCTATTTGACAACGGCTTGATTTTTTTTATTTTATTCTTATTGATATTTCTCCTGTGCGGAGAATTTCCGTACGGTTGCCGAAGTTTGCGATAAGTCCGCACTCATCGTCGATACCGACACATCTTGCAGGCGTTGACACGCCGTTTTGTATAACGTATATATCCTTGCCGACCACAATGCTTTTCTCGCGGTAGCGGTCAACAAAGCACTCGGGGCGGGGGTATATATCAACTATACGGCTTGAAATCTCCAAAGCAAGGTCTGTTCTTTGCTCAGCAGAAAGGGGAACGCCGATACTGCCGGCAATATCTTTTATCTCATCGGGAAATCCGTCTTTCGGTTGGGATAGATTGATACCCACCCCCAATACTACCGCCTTCGGCTTACCGCAAGCGTCAAACACGGATTCGGCAAGAATACCGCACACCTTTTTGTTTTTATAATAAAGGTCGTTTACCCATTTAATACCGCATTCAACACCGAACTTTTCGCTTAACACGTCTGTTACGGCAACTGCCGCCGCCGCAGTTATCAGAGAATAATTGTCCTTTTCCGGCTTTAGCAACACGCTCATATACAGTCCGCCCTTGGGAGAAATAAAGCTTCTGCCCAATCTGCCTCTGCCGCCTGTTTGCTCTCCCGCAACGACGGTAAAGCCTTCCCAAGCGGTGTCTATATATTCGCGCATTGCGCGGTTTGTGGAATCTGTAACGGGGTAATATATCAGATCAGATCTGTTCATAGTAATCGTCTGTCAGCATACAGCCCTTCTTTTCCTTGCGGGTATACTTGGAAATTACAAGGTAGACACCAAGTATCAACGCACCGCAAGCTGTTATAACAGCGCCTTGTGCAAAGCCGGGGGTAGAGTAGGTAAATACTATCTCGTTGTCGCCTGCTTCACATTCCACCGCCATAAATCCGTAGGTTACGGTATTAACGTCAACTTCCTTGCCGTTAACGGTAGCGGACCAGCCTCTGTCCGCAGGGACGGAGAAGAATACAACCTCGGGCGTATCAAGGTTAATGGTCGCCTTAAAGCCCTTGGAATCGTATTCAAAGGTATCGCAGGTAGTCTTTTGTCTCTCAAGAACAGAAGCTCTGTAGGTCTCTACGCCGGATTTCTTGGCGTTTTTGAACTTTACTTCGTTCATAAACTGCGAATAGTAATCCGCCATGTCGTCGGGCACGACAAGATAAGTGCAAAGCACGGAATGACGTACAGAGGAGGAGTATTTTTCAAACTCGCTTTCTGTCATAAATTCATCATAGGTAAAGCCCATGTTGAGATAATACTCGTTCTCGAATATGGTAAATCCGTTCTGTCTGTCTTTGTATACAAAGCCTTCGGTATTGTGGCTGTTTTCCTTGCTTTCAACAATAAAGGAATATTTAACAGACAAAAACGCTTTAAGACCGTATTTGGACGCTTCCGCACGGCTTCCCACAGATCTTGTAACTCCGACTTTGGGATAGAATGTCATTATAGAGCCGGGAACGATGGTATTAAAGCATTCAACACCGGGATAACCCCAATAAAGGCTCAGATTATCCAAAGTGGAGATACTGCTTGTACGGTAAAAGTCTGTACGGTAAAACTCTTCCTCGGGGTCATCCAGCTTAACGTCGCCGTTTACCGCTTGGTCAATAAGAAATTCCGAAGAATAAGAGTGGCATTTGCCGTATATAATGTGGTTTATTCCGTATACGCATATAATAACGCCCGTCATTATCAAAGCGACCTTGCTTTCCTTGGGAGTACCGCGCACGTACTTAATGAAGTACCAAACAAGGCATATTGAAATAACAGTTATGAGTATGGTCACCCAATATCTGTCAAAGAACTGGGTAGAGGACATAGTGGTCTTTCCGTCATCTGTCGTCCAACAGAATCCTACCGGCACTGCGATACAAGCACACAATACCGAATACAGCCACAGTGAGCCATTCCAATTTGTCTCAAGGTCGTCAAGGGCAACAATTGTTGCTACTACGAACATAAGCACCATCATATATATCCAACGGGCATAGTACGAGGTGTTGAACAGGAAGAACATAGAGTTAAGCACGGGCACAAGACAGCATATTACAAGGAATACGCACAGTACCTTGAGCCAGGTGCCCTTCTTTTTGCGCTTGAAGAAGGCGAATACGCCTGCCATACCGAACATAGGCACCCAAGCCGCGTTGGACGCCCATCTGGTCTCGTGTCCGTAATAAAAATTGGTACGGGACGCTATATCCGGCGGGAAGAAAAGACTTTGCAGAATATGACCGTAACGCTTGGTATACAGAGTTATCTCTTTGCCGAAGAAATTGAAGGTAAAACCGCCGTCGGACTTCTTCCAGAACAAAGCGTCTGCCAGATTGTCGTATCCCACTCTGTCAAGACGCGGGTTATCCATAACTCCCACCGCCGCAGGCAGGAACAGTATGGCGGATATCAGCACGCCCAGAACCGCCTCAAAAGCAAGCAGGAGGAATTTTTTAATAGTTATATTGAAGTTTTTATCAAAAATTCTTATAAGGAAATAAATAATACAGAATACGACCTGACCCGCAAACATAAAGTAATTACACATTGCGTTTACGGCTACCGCCAGCGCGAATATACCCCGTCTGTCGTTTTGTATAAGCTCCTCCATTCCTATAAGCAGGAGAGGGAAGAGCACCACTACTTCGTGGAACTGGTTGAAAAATGTGTTGTATATCTGAAAACCGCAGAACGCATACAGCAATCCGCCGAGAACTGCGTAATCCTGCTTTTTAACAAACCGCTTAAGATAGGTGTAGCCTACAAGAGACGCGCATCCGTATTTAAGAATATATATGGGTGCCATAAGATAAGGCGCCCAGGATGCAGGGAACAGACACATCAGCCAGAAGAAGGGAGAACCTAAAAGGTAGTAGGAATAAGTTCCCGTAAAGTTTGCGCCAAGGTCCGTAAGCCAGTCCCAGCGTAAAGAGCCGTTTCGTACCATTTCAACGCAGTGCTTATAAAAAGGAATCTGCTGCGCGTTGTAATCGCCGAAGTACAGGAATATGGGATGACCCGTACCTACCCATTCGTATATAACAAATGGAATCATAATTATACTGCCAAGCAGTATGGCATAGAGAAAGGCTTTTTTATAATATGTGTATTTACCGCCTTTTTTGGGGGCAGACATTTCGATATTAATGTTTTCTTTAATTCCAATATCCATTGTAAAGAACCTCCGCTTTTACCATTTTACAACACGCATTAAAAATTGTCAACAAAAAATAAAAAAACCTCTTGACAAGATAGGACACCGTGTGTTATAATTACGCCCGTCGCAAACAGTTGCATTTGCTGGTGTGGCTCAACGGTAGAGCAGCTGATTTGTAATCCGCAGGTTGGGGGTTCGATTCCCTTCACCAGCTCCATTTAATATGGGGGAATTCCCGAGCGGCCAAAGGGGGCAGACTGTAAATCTGTTGTCACTGACTTCGGTGGTCCGAATCCACCTTCCCCCACCAGAAAACGATTGCGAAAGCAATCGTTTTTTTCTGCTTATGGTGAGTTATACTATCAAGTGCAACAGTAAGAAAAAAGTGGAAGCCCATATAAATCCATGGTATAATTGTAATAACCACAAAACAAAAAACCAAGGAGGATTTATATGAGCTACCACCATTTTACCATAGAAGAACGCTGTTGTCTACGGGAATATTACAAAAAAGGTTACAGTTATCGAAAAATTGCAGAACTTATGGGTAGGAATGTCAGTTCAATATCAAGAGAATTGAACAGGAACTTTACTCATATGTATGATATACCCACATACTATCCGCACACAGCTCAAAAGAAATACCTGTTGAGAAGATCATACTGTCACAGAGGAATGTTCCAGGATCCGTCAAAGCTCGAATACATAAAAGAAAAACTTCTCTTGACATGGTCTCCGGAACAAATAGCAAACACGCCTTGTAATCTTGAAATGCCGTCTACAAGAACAATATACCGTTGGATATACGAAAAGTATATCGATGTGAATCTAAATGTCCTTCGCCGAAAAGGAAAAAGCCGCGGCAAAAAGGAAACACGTGGCAAATTCAATCTTGGCAAATCCATCAGAAAACGTGATAAAAGTGTGTATAAAAGGCAGGAATTCGGTCATTGGGAAGCAGATACAGTCGTGTCTGGCAGAGGTAAATCAAAGGTTTGCTTTGCCACACTTGCAGAGCTCAAAACAAGATACTATATCGCTGTGAAAATGCCAAATAGAAATGCTGATACAATGACAAAAGCAAT